>CALKUW010000094.1 GCA_937996585.1 uncultured Flavobacteriales bacterium | reverse complement strand
GCGGCGAGCACATCCATGAGCGCAACGGGCATTCGGAACGGGGCGCGGCCCGGCTCTCCGTTGAGTGCCATGAACCCCGTCTCCGCCTGTACCACCATGTCGTACCCCGGCCGGTCGGGTTCGTTGAGAAACCCCTTGAGGTGGACGTGGATCAGTTTCGGATGACGCTCCCCAAGCGATGTCGGTTCGAGCCCCAGGCGGGGCAGGGATGAAGCCTTGAAATTCTGCAACAGGATATCGGCCGAAGAAAGCAGTTCCTCCAATTGAACCCTGTCCTCCTTCAGGGACAAATCCAGCATGCGGACCTCCTTGGGGCCATTCGCTGCGGCGTAATAGGCACTCGGGCCGGCATCACTTTCACCTGCCGCCCGCCAGCTTCGCGTGACATCACCCCCTGTTCCGGGGTGTTCGATTTTGATGACTTCCGCGCCGAGCTCCGAGAAAAAGGTGCCCGCGAGGGGGCCTGCCAATACGGAGGCCAACTCGATGACGCGCAGGCCGCGCAGGGGTTGCGCATCGCCGAGGGGAGGGACTGCAGCGGCATCCATGCCGGCAATTTAAGCCTCCGTCAGTGCCGCCTTGTAGGTGTCGATGGCGCGTTGCCGGGCGAATTTGTGCTCCACCACGGGAGCGGCATATGCGGACGAGCCCCACTCGGGTACCCAGTGCTTGACATAGGTGCCTTTGGGGTCGAATTTCTTCATCTGGCTTTCGGGATTGAAGACCCGGAAATAGGGGGCGGCGTCGCAACCACTACCGGACGCCCATTGCCAACCGCCTACGTTGGAGGCCAACTCGTAGTCGAGCAGTTTCTCGGCGAAATACCGTTCACCCCAACGCCAATCGATGAGCAGGTGCTTGCACAGGAAGCTGGCCACCACCATCCGCACCCGGTTGTGCATGAATCCCGTGGCGTTGAGCTCCCGCATGCCGGCATCCACCAGTGGGTAACCGGTCCGGCCTTCGCACCAGGCTGCAAATCCCTCCTCGTCCTGCCGCCACGGAATGCGGTCGTATTTGGCCCGGAAGGCGTCGCTCGCGCTGTGGGGGAAATGGTGCAGGATGGCCTGATAGAACTCCCTCCAGATCAACTCGGTCAGCCATTTGTCGCTGTGTGCCATGCCGCGCTGCGCCAATTCACGGATGGAGCGGGTGCCGAACCTGAGGTGCAGGCTCATCCGGGTGGTGCCCCGTTTCGAAGGCGTGTCGCGCTGGTCGGCGTATTCCCGGATGATCCCGTCTTCGAGGGGGTGCGAGAAGGCATCCCAGCCATCGGGGTCGCCACTGGCACCATCAAAGCCCATGGACTCCAGACTGGGCAGGGGCAGGGCTTCAGGCGGAACGGATGCCCAACTGCCCTCGGAGAGCGTGTCCACCGTTTCCAGTGGGGCGCCTCCGAATGACTCGAGCACGCGGTGCCACTTCCTGGAATAAGGCGTGAAGACCGTGTAGGGCGTACCGTCGTCCTTCAGCACAGCTTCGGGCGGCAGGATGACGTGGTCCTCGTGCAGGTGAAAGGCGATACCGGACTCCGCGGCAAAGGCGGCAATCTCCGCATCGCGCTGGACCGGATAGGGCGCGTAGTCCCGGTTGGTATGGATTTCAGTGACTTCCAATCCTCGGGCACTCAAGGCTGCGATGGCGGCCTTGAGGCCGTCCAAGGGGCGTGCGTGCACTGTCATCAGGTGACCACCTTGCTCCGCGTAGGCTTCGGTCAGTCTTTCGATGTGGTGGTGGATGAATCCCACCCGGCGATCGAGGGTGGGAAGCCTGTCGAGGATGTTGCGGTCGAAACAGAAGAACCCCACTACGGGGAGGCCCGATTGACGCGCCGCGGCGAGTCCGCGGTTGTCATCGATGCGCAGGTCGCGGCGGTGCCAGAAGATGGAAACGGAAGACATGGACGGAGGGTGGAAAAGAGACAGCCCGGGAAATATCCCGGGCCGCCAGCAAATCAAACGTGATCATAAACACCTTACTGATCAAGAACTCCTCGTTCGGAGTTATGAGAGGAACACAATGGGGTATCAAATGTTCGGAGCGGGGCATGAAAATCGAAGCGGAGACGCGTTCGAGTTTGAAAATCAAGCAGTTGCTTTTTCATTTCAACAACGCATCCAAGGCGCCTGGCAGTTCGGGGTAGTGGTGCTGGAACCCCATTTTCTGCAACCGGTCGCAAGCGACCTTGTGGGAGGCCAACAGGGCGGATGCGGCATCACCGAATCGCAGGCGGATGGCCCATCTTGGAACCGGAGGAAGCAAATGTGGCCGCGCCAATGCCCGGGCCAATGATGCACTGAACTCCTGCTGCTGCACCGGGTGGGGACTCACGGCATTGAATGCACCTGACCATGAGGTGTCTCCGATGGCGATCGCGAAAGTGCGGACGAGGTCGTCCAGGTGGATCCAGCTTTGCCATTGGTCACCCGGCGCAAGGGGAGCGCCGAGACCCATGCGGTAAAGGGGAAGCAGCCGCTGCAACACACCGCCGTTGGGGGAAAGTACGAGGCCGATGCGCAGCGCAACGGAGCCGCCGCCGAGGTCGCCCAAACCGTGCGCGGCAGCTTCCCAGTCCCGTACGACCTCGCAGAGGAATCCCGGGCCACACGGGTCGGATTCATTCCGCCATTCTGCGCCTTCAGCATACCATCCGATGGCACTGGCGGTCACCACCCTGGGGGACAGACCCATGGCGCGGCATTGATCCCGCAGCAATTCCATGGTTCCGATGCGGCTCGATCGGATGGCAGCCCTCGCATTGGGCGTCCAGCGCTGTGCCACAGGGGCACCCGCGAGGTGTACGACACAACCTACGTCTTCCAATGCGGCTTCATCCAGATGGCCATTTTCTGGTGACCATCCGAATTCCTTGACCCCCGTTCCAAACCGTGAAGCTTGTTCCGGAGCGCGGGTCAGGACATGAAGGGCGACCCCTGGTAGGGATTGGCCGAGGTGCTCGACCAGTTTGCGTCCCACGAGTCCGGTTGCGCCTGTGATGAGGATGGAGGAGGAAGAAGTCACGTCAAGGGAGTCCAGAAAGGAACAATTGGTGCATGGATTGGTTCAGGAAGGACATAGCGTCATATCGACGGGGAATAAAATTGAGCAAACGAATGATATAATATTGAAGACGAATGCGTATTTTTATAACCTAACCAAAGTCGTGTCCAGACGCTTGATCTCCCTCTACCGGGAATGGATGTTGACCATTCTCACCTGCACCTTGCCGCTCCTCCTCAGCGGACAGGGAAAGTGCGTGAATGGATTCGTAAACGGGGTCTGGCCCTGCGACAAGGTTGAACTGTTGTCCCATGTGCCCAACGTGATGACAGGCGACTACACCGCCAACGACATCTGGGGCTGGACCGATCCGTTGGATGGACGGGAGTATGTCCTTCTCGGAAAACGCAACGGGACCTGGTTCATCGAGGTGACCAACCCACATGCGCCGCGCGTGGTGGGCAAGCTCAGCACCCTCGGCCTCGCCAACAGCCTCTGGCGTGACATCAAGGTGGTGGGCGACCGCATGTTGGTGGTCAGCGAGGTGATCAATTCGCGGCTGCAGGTATTCGATCTGACCCGCCTGCGTGACCATACTGCAGTGGCCCCGCAGGTGACCTTCTCCACCGACACGGTGCTTGAAGGGTTCTCCAAGGCGCACAATCTGGCCACCGCCCCCGACGATTCCGTGGCTTACGTCTGCGGGGCGAACGGAACCGGAGGACTACTCGCCTATGATTTCAGCAACCCACAGGAGCCCTACCTCACCGGCAGCTGGAACGAGGCCTATGTGCACGACGCCCATGTCATCCGTTACGCCGGGCCGGACAGTGCCCATGCCGGACGGCTCATTGCAGCGGTCAGTTGCGCTTCGGATTTCCGGTTGGTGGATGTGGACGATCCGACCGACATGTTCGAGCTGTCATCCGCGGCACATCAGCCCCACGGTTACATCCACCAGGGTTGGTTCTCCGAAGATCACCGGTACTTCTTCCTCGGTGACGAGACGGACGAGACCAATGAACTCGTGGATGGCACCCACACCTACGTCTGGGACGTTCAGGACCTCGACAATCCGGTGCTGGTCGATGGCGTGGACCTCGGAACCACCGGTACCGACCACAACCTCTACGTGAGGGGCAACATGGTGTTCCAGAGCAATTATGTCGATGGATTCAGGGCCCAACGCTTCGACCCCGTTGCCCCGGTTGTCCTCTCCCAGAAGGCCTTCTTTGATACCCAACCCGACAACGATGGACCGGGATTCGGCGGAAGCTGGAGCAACTATCCCTACTTCGGATCCGGCACCATCGCGGTCTCGGACCAGACCGAGGGCCTCTTTCTGATCCGCACAAGCTTCATGAGCGCCTGGCCGGAACTGGTCTCCGTTTGTCCGTCCGATACCATGCGCATCCAGGTCATGCTGGACTCGTGTGTGATCGGTCCCGTTGCCGTGCACCTGCCAGATGGGGTCTCATGGGCTTCCGAAGACAGCTTGCCCGGGCCTGGAACATGGCCGTTGTCCTTTGCGGGGTTTGATTGGGAGAACATGAAGGGGGTGACACTCACCGTATCCGGGGCGGGGTTGTCGCACGCCTACCGGATTTTCGTGGATGTCACGGAAGATGCGATGCATTACCCGGATACCGACGGCGACGGATACGGCACCTTCGCCGGGGGTGTCTCCGGGTGTAGTCCAGGACCGGGGTATGCCCACGTCGGTGGCGACTGCAATGACAACGATGCGGATGTTCATCCGGGCCTGCCGGATCCGTGCGACGGGGTGGACAATGATTGCGACCAGGCCATCGACGAGGACGGGGTGTCCATTCCGTTCTATCTCGACATCGACGGGGATGGGGTGGCCGGCAACATGGAGTTTGCCTCATGCACCCCGCCGCCCTATGCCTTCGACGCTCCCGGTGACGATTGCAACGACCTCGATGCCACCATGTATCCGGGAGGCCCGCCGACGCTGGCGGGTGTGGACAACGATTGCAATGGCTACATCCTGGGGCTCGAGCAGTTGGGCGGCGGCTGTCCGGGCGACCTCAATGGCGATGGTCTCGTGACCATCCAGGACCTGCTGACCTTTCTCAATGATTTCGGCAACAGCGGATTCCTGGAGGCCGATCTGAACTTCGACCAGCACGTCGGTGTGGCCGACCTGCTGCTCATGCTGGGCCTGCTCGGCAACGGTTGCTGACCGCTTCCATCGCGCGCGGTTCAGTCGACCACGGGCTGCTGTTTCCGGTTCAGTTCCGCATACATGCCATCGCGCTCGATCAGCGCCTCATGCTGACCCTGCTCCACGATGCGTCCCTCGTCCAGCACGAGGATGAGGTCTGCCGCCCGCACGGTTGAAACCCGGTGTGAGACGAGGATGGCCGTCCGGCCCTCCATGATGCGGCGGAGGTTGCCGAGGATGACGGCTTCGGTCTCCGTATCCACTGCACTCAGACAGTCATCGAAGATGAGAATGTGCGGTTTTCTGAGGATGGCCCTTGCAATGGAGATGCGCTGCTTCTGACCTCCGCTCAGGTTGACGCCGCGCTCCCCCAGTAGCGTCTGATAGCCGTCGGGGAATCCCGCAATGTCATCGTGCACATCGGCATCCCGTGCGGCCTGCTCGATTTCGGCCATTGTGGCCCCGTCCACACCGAAGGCGATGTTGTTGGCGATGGTGTCCGAGAAGAGGAAGACGTCCTGGGGAACATAGCCGATGCCCCCCCTCAGGCTGGGCAGATGCAAATCCTGCAATGGAATGCCATCAATCTCGACGGTGCCATCCGTTGGATCCTGCAACCGGGCCACCAGTTGTGCGAGCGTCGTCTTGCCACTGCCGGTGCGCCCGATGATCGCCAGGGTCTGACCTGCCTCGAGTTCGAAGGAGATGTCTTCAAGCGCGCGGATGCCGGAATCGGGATAGGTCAATCCCACCTTTCGGAAAGCAATGCTGCCCTCTACATCGTGGCTGTCCGGAGCCGTATTCGCGATGGCCGGCTCGACATCGAGAAAGGCGTTGATGCGTTGTTGGCTGGCCGAGGCCTTCTGTACAAGGGAGGTCACCCAGCCCACCGAGGCGAAGGGCCACGTCAGGAGGTTCACGTAGAACACGAATTGAAAGATGTGGCCCAGCTGCAGGTCGCCTGAGAATACCCGCAGCCCGCCCACGTATATGGTAAGGATGGTACTGAGGCCCACGAGCATGACGATGATGGGCATGAACATGGCGTCCACCTTGACCAGATCGAGGGTGCGGAACTTGTATTCGTCCGCGGCGCCCTGAAACCGCTCGAAGGCCCTTTGTTCCCTGCGGTGTGCAGCGAGGATGCGGATGCCGGAGAAAAACTGTTGGACTTGCGCGCTCAGCAGGCTCTGTTGGGACTGCACCGCATCGCTTCGGGCGTGGATGCGCGCACTGACCTTGTAGACCCCCCAGCTCATGAAGGGTAGGGGCGCCAGGGACCACAGGGTCAGGGTGGCGTCAATGCGGAGCATGACCCCGATGGTCAGGAACATCATCGTGACGAGGGTCAATCCGTACATCACAGCCGGCCCCAGGTACATCCTCACCTTGGAGACATCCTCCGAGATCCTGTTCATGAGGTCCCCGGTAGCGTTCTGCTTGTAGAAGGCCATCGGCAACCTCTGGTACTGGTCATAGATGGCCTCCTTCAGGTCGTATTCGATGAGGCGACTCATGACAATGATGGTCTGGCGCGTCATGAAGGAGAAGATGCCTTTCATGAGATAGGCCAGCATGTAGAGCAGGGCCTGCAGACCCGCGATCAGCCCTACGAAGCGGATGAGTTCATCCTTGGAGGAGATGTTCTCCGTGGCAGGCGACCATCCGAGCCATTCGCCGAGTGCCGACAACGTGGGGGGCGCCTCCAATCGGGCGTTGGCGAATACCTCCATGGGATCCGATCCCTGATTGATCGGGGCCAGGAACCGGGTGTAGGCATCCTGAAGCACATTGACCCCTTCTCCGATGACCACAGGGGCAAAGACGGCAAACGCGTTGGTCAGGAAGACGAAGAGGAACCCCAGGGCCAGCCTGCCGCGGTACTTCCAGAAGAAGGGGTTCAATGCGGCCAGTGCGCCCATGCAGCGAAGTTAGAACTTGAAGTTCCAGGTCACGGAGGGCAGGATGGGGAACAGGCTTATTTGGTAGGCCTGGATGTCCAGGGTGCCTTCCTCGATGGCCCCTTCGTTGCCGAAGTAGATGAAATACGGGTTCATCCTGTTGTAAAGGTTGTAGACTGAAAAAACCCACTGCCCGTAGCGTTTCTTGCCCGGCTTGGGCCGTGGTGTCAGGGTGGCCCCGATGTCGGCGCGGTGGTAGGCGGGCATGCGGAAGCCGTTACGCGGTCCATAGACGTCGAGCAGATTGCCGTCGACGAAGTAGCGTTGGGAAGGCACCGTGATGGCGTTGCCGGTTCCATAGATGAAGGTGCCGCCCAGCTTCCATCGGTCGTCCAAGGTCCACTCCAGTACCACGCTGAGGTCGTGCCTCCGGTCATAGCGCGAAGGGAAGGGACGCCCTTCATTCAAGTCCTCGAACAGCCGGTCGGTCTTGCTCCACGTGTAGCCGAGCCAACCCGTCCAGTCGCCCCGACGTCGCTTCAGGAAGAACTCCGCTCCATAGCTCGTTCCGGTGCCGAAGACCAGGTTGTTGTCGACGTTGTTTCGGATGTTGTTCTCGGGCTGGGTGCCGTCCGCGTAGGCCACAAGGTTGGACAGCCATTTGTAATAGACTTCGATGGAGCCTTCGACGTTGCGGTCCTTTCCGAAGTCCCGGAACCATCCTGCCGAAACCTGGGTGCCATCCTGCGGTTTGACCACATCCGAGCTCGGCAGCCAGATGTCCCCCGGAAGCGATGTCGGTGAGAGCGAAGCGAGGTGGATGTATTGGAGGTTGCGCCCGACGCCCGCCTTGATCGAACTCCTCGGTCCGGTGGTCAACCTCATGGACAGGCGGGGTTCGAGACCATCGTAGGCCGACACACGGTCGCCGTCGCCGTAGCGGATCTCCCCCGGCGCCGTGGTGCCCCCGAGCGGGTCGTCTGTTTCCGGCAAGACATAGCGGGTGAAGGGGCCCGTTTGGATGAAGTGGCTCCAGCGCAGGCCCGCATTGACCCTCAATGCGTCGGAGAGGTCAAAGGCGTCTTCGATGTAGGTCGACCACTCATGGCTCCGCGTGCGGTCTGCCTCGCCCAGGTCGAAATCGACCCCGTCGGACGACGCGTAGAATTCGGTGGGCAGGAAGGTGTGGTAGGTGTATTCGACACCGGTGCGCACGGTGTGTCGCGGATTCGGGTACCAGGTCAGCCGGGATTTCAGACCGCGGTCATCAATGCCGCTGCGGAACCCGAAAATGAAGCTGTCCTGCTGTGCTTCGAAGGCGAAGTCGTACTCGCTGTAGGTCGCCGTCGTGGTGAGGAAGGCCTTGTCATTGATGATGTGGTTCCATCGGGCGGTGACGGTGGCATTGCCCCAGGGAATGCGGCTCCCGAAGTCGGCCGACTGTGAGCGGAAGTCGAACACGTCCTTGCCGAAATAGCCGCTCAGGTAGAATTGGTCCTTGCGGGAGGCCCGCCAGTTGACCTTGGCGTTGAGGTCGTAGAAGTAGTAGCCGGAGCCGGCAAAGGCCCCGTCCGGATTGGCAAATGGGCGCGCGAGTACGTCGATGTAGGTCCTGCGCCCACTGATGATGTAGCTGATCGTGTCCTCCACGATGGGGCCTTCGAGCGTCAGGCGGCTGCTGATGAGGCCCAATCCTCCGCTGAGCGTGGTCTCCCGCGCATTGCCCTCCTTGAGTCCGATGTCGAGAACGGAGGAAACCCGACCACCGAACCGGGCGGGCATGGTCCCTTTCGTGATTTCGATGTCCTTGACCGCGTCGGGGTTGAACACACTGAAGAAACCGAACAGGTGGGACGCGTTGTACACCACGGCGTCGTCCACGAGCACGAGGTTCTGGTCCGGACCGCCACCGCGCACGTAGAACCCGCTGTTCCCCTCGCCGGCACTCTGGATGCCGGGCAGGAACTGGATCACCTTGAGGACATCGACTTCCCCGAGCAGGGCGGGCAGGGACTTGATGGTCTCTACACCGACGGCGGCCTTGCCCAGGTCCGTGCTCTCCGTGTGGGCCGTCCGGTCCGCCTCTACCTCGGCAGCAGCAACGGCAATGACCGAGGGCTGCAGCTCTATGTCGAGCGATTGGTCCGAGGTGAGCTTGATGGTCTGTTTGAAAGGCGTGTAACCGATGAAGGACCAGGTCAGATCATAGTTGCCTGGGGAGAGGGTCAGGCTGTAGAAGCCATAGACGTTCGTGGCGGTCCCCGTCGTCGTTCCGTCCACAGTAACAGTCGCGCCCAGGATATACTCCCCAGTGCTGCCATCCACCACGCGACCGCTCAGGGTAGTGGCCTGTGACAGCGCATGGGGGGCGGAAAGGGCAAGCAGCAGGAGGGGGCCGAAGAGGCGGAAGGAAATAGGGTACATGACCGGAATGCGAAGGTAGAACCGCACTCGGGCGTTCAGGTTTACTTTTCCGCCCATCTTCTTCGGCATCGATGGCAACAAGAGGCACATTCAACGCAGGCAAATGGACGGTATGGGCCGCCGTGGTCACCGTGAGCCTTGCGTGGAATGGATGTCGTGGGGATGAATCCGGTGATCACACGTTGTTCACCTACAACGCCTCGGATGGCATACGATCGCTCGATCCGGGGAAGGCCACGGACCTCGAGTCGCAATGGGTGGTGGACCAGTTGTATGAAGGGCTACTTGAGCTGGATGCTTCATTGAACATCCAGCCGGCTTTGGCCGAATCGTGGAGCGTATCGGAGAATGGCCTCACCTACGCATTCCGGTTGCGCCGCAATGCGGTGTTCCACAGCGGCTCACCCGTGACGGCGCAGGATGTCGAAGCCAGTTTCCAACGGCTGATGGATCCTGCCGAAGCTTTGCCTGGGCGGTGGGTGTTGGCGGACCTCGATCCCCTCAACGGCATCGAAGTGCTGGGATCGGACAGCTTGCATTTGAATCTGGTCAATCCCCAACCGGTCTTTCCCGGTTTGCTTGCCACGCCACATGCAGCGGTCATGGAGCATGGCGGCCGCAGAGGCGACCCGGACGGCGGCGAGGGGGGCAGTGGTCCTTTCGTGCTCAAGGGATGGCTTCCGGAAACTGCGATGGTCCTTCACCGGTTCGACCGCTATTGGATGCGGGACGCGGAGGGAAAGTCCCTGCCATATTTGGATGGGATTCGGATTGAATTCAACCGGGAGGCCGGGGCGGAGTTCCTGGGCTTCAGGCAGGGGCGCTACGATTTCGTTTCCGCGCTGGATCCCACTTGGGCTGCGGCGCTGCGTGGACAGGATGGGAATTGGAAGCCAGAATGGGAGGGGCGTTTCGTAGAGCACAGGGTGCCCTATCTCAAGACGGATTACATCGGCTTCTTGGTGGATTCCGCAGCCTGTTCATCGGCAGGGTTTACCGCACCCGACGCCGGGGTGCGGAGGGCTTTGAGCATGGCGTTGGACAGGTCGGCCCTCGTTCGCGAATTGCGCGCTGGCGAGGCGGCGCCGGCCACTGGTTTCGTACCGCCTGGCATGCCGGGGTTCGGTCCCGAAGAACGGCCTGGAAATGCAGCCTTGGATTGGATGCCGGATTCGGCAAGGAGCCTGCTCGCCGCAAGGGGCATCGGACCGGAGCCCCCCCTTTCCCGGTTGGAGGGCATCACCTTGGGGACCAAGCCGGGCATGGCCGATTTGGCGGCCGCTCTTCAATTCGCATGGTCGGCCTATGGTGTGGACGTGGACATTGACATTGCCCCCAGTGCCATAGATGCCGAGCGGGTGGCCCGAAGCCAGGTGCCCATGTTCCGGAAATCATGGCTGGCGGATTACCCGGACGCAGAGAATTTCCTGTCGCTTTTCCACGTGGACCGATGGTGCCCCAACGGACCCAATTACACCCATTACGGGAATGGCAAGGTGACGTCACTGCTGGATGAGGCGGCCAGGACCAACCGAGGCCCTGCGCGGGACGCCATTCTGAGGGAGGTCGAGTCGACGGTGTTGGAGGACATGCCCGTCATTCCGCTGTGGCATGATGAGGTCGTGCATCTGGTCGCCAGTGGTTGGACGGGGTGGCAGGTGAGCCCGACGAACAGATTGGACCTGCGCAAGGTCCGGGCGACGGAAGAGTAACTTGTCCGCAATGTTGAAGATTGACACCCACACCCACATCATGCCCAAGCGCCTCCCGGATTGGAGCAGCAAGCTGGGGTATGGGTCCTTCATCCACTTGGAGCATCACAGGGAGGGGGCAGCACGCATGATGCAGGGTGACCGTTTCTTCCGGGAGGTCATGGCCAATTGCTGGGATCCCGTGATCCGGGTTGAGGAGTATGCCGCGGCCGGAGTCCAGGTGCAGGTGATCTGCACCATTCCTGTCCTCTTCGCCTATTGGGCCAAGCCGCAGGATACTGCTGACATTGCGCGGTTTTTGAATGATGACATTGCAAGGACGGTGCAGGACGATCCGCGGCACTATGTCGGCTTGGCGACGCTGCCCATGCAGGATGTCGACCTCGCGATTGAGGAGCTGGCACGTTGCCGTGACCTCGGGTTCTCAGGCATTCAGATCGGTTCCAACATCAACGGGTACAACCTGTCCGAACCCCGCTTCGATCCGCTTTGGGCGGCCTGCGCAGAGTGGGGGATGGCGGTCATGGTGCATCCGTGGGACATGATGGGCAAGGAGATGATGGGCAAGTATTGGTTGCCCTGGTTGGTCGGAATGCCAGCGGAAACATCACGGGCGGCCTGCTCCATGGTGTTCTCGGGCGTGTTTGACCGGCACCCCTCATTGCGGGTAATGTTCAGCCATGCTTCCGGGGCATTTCTGCCCACGCTGGGTCGGATCGAACACGGATGGCGGTGCCGTCCCGATCTCGTCGCCGTGGACAACCCCAACAATCCGCGCGATTATGTCGGACGCTTCTGGGTGGACAGCATCACCCATGATGCCCGCCTGATGGACTACGTGCTCGATCTCCAGGGTGCCGACCGCATCGTCATGGGTTCGGACTACCCCTTCCCGCTGGGCGATCTCGAATTCGGCAAGTACATCGAGGAGGAAATGGCATTGGAAGACGCTCAGATGGAGGCCATCTTCCATGGCGCAGCCCTCGAATGGCTCGGTCTCGACAAGGCGCGATTCGCATGACCGTTCTCGCGGCATGGCCTTCTTATTGCCGCTTGCGCAACTGCCCTGTGGTTTCTACCGTTGTATGATAGGATGGCGTCCTCCGCGGAATTGATGACACTGATTGAAAGTTGCAAGGCCCAGAAGCCGGCAGCCCAGCGCGAGATGTATGCGCGGTTCAGTGGTCAGCTTTTCGCCACGGCGATCCGCCACACGAACTCCCGGGAGGATGCAGAAGATGTGCTGCAGGACAGCTTCGTGAAGATTTTCAAGCACATCAAGAGTTACCGGGAGGACTTTTCCTTCGAAGGGTGGATCCGGAGGATTGTGGTCAATACGGCCATCACCCACTACCGGAAAAACCTCAAGCACAGCCACCACCAGGACATCGTCGAGTTGCCTGCGACCCCGCGGGACATGGAGAACCAACACGACCCGGAGTTCACGGCAGACGAACTGGAGCACGCCATCGCACAGTTGCCCATCGGGTACCGCACCGTTTTCTGCATGTACGTGATCGAGGGCTACAAGCACCATGAAATCGCCGAGCAACTGGGGGTGGATGTCAACACGTCCAAGAGCCAGTTGAGCAGGGCGAGAAAATATTTGCAGCGGGTCCTTGCAACCCTTTCGGCCCGTGCGCAGTCTACATCAAGCAACACCTCGGAAACCGCAGGTCAAGCAAAATGAACAACCCAGAATTCCACGACAGTCAAGCAGCGGCTGACTTTGATGCACG
>CALKUW010000093.1 GCA_937996585.1 uncultured Flavobacteriales bacterium | reverse complement strand
CAGAACGGACGCACGGCCGCACCAAAACCGATGACGAAGTTGACATGAGCGACACGGCGACGCGCAAACCCATATATATCGGGCAACAGCCCTTCCAATCCTCCCTGACGCCCACCTCCGGACAGGAGGTGACCCTTGATGGGGAAACCTACTACAAGATCAGCGCCGTCGATCGGATGCGGCCGTTCTTCATGAGCATCGTGAGCCACTCGGACCACTGGATGTTCATCGCCAGCAACGGCGGGCTGTCCGCGGGCCGGGTCAACAGCGACCACGCCCTCTTCCCCTACTACACCGACGACAAGATCACGGAATCGGCGGAGAACACTGGAAGCAAAACCGTCGTCCTGGTCGAGGCCGACGACCGCCGCATCCTCTGGCAGCCGTTCTCCGATCAGGACAAAGGCGTCTACCGCATCGAGCGGAATCTGTACAAAAACGCCTACGGCAACAAGGTCATCTTCGAGGAAACCAACCACGACCTCGGCCTCACCTTCAGATACCAGTGGTCGGCCAGTGAGCGCTACGGCTTCGTGCGCCAGGCCCGGCTTGAATCCACCGCGTCTGCGCCGGTCAAGGTGAGCGTGCTCGACGGCATACAGAACCTGCTTCCCCACGGCATTCCCGAAGGGCTGCAGCGCGGCAGCAGCAACCTGGTCGACGCCTACAAGAAGTGCGAACTCGAAGGCGGCAACCTCGGCCTCTATGCACTCAGCGCCATCATCTCCGACAAGGCCGAACCCAGCGAATGCCTCAAGTCCAATGTGGTGTGGTCCGTCGGCTTCGACGCCCCCACCGTGCTCTTGTGCTCCAAGCAGCTGAACGCCTTCCGCACCGGTGGGACCATTGAAACGGAGACCGACATCAAGGCCGAGCGCGGTGCCTATTTCATCCAGAGCGACTTCGAACTGGCCGCAGGCGAAGGCAAGGACTGGATGATCGTGGCTGACCTCGGACAGTCCATCCGCGGTGTCGTCCAATTGAAGCAGGACCTCCAGTCCCCCGATCAGCTTCGCGAAACGGTCCTCGCCGACATCGAGGAGGGCTCCGAGCGCCTCATCGCCCTGGTTGCGGCCAGCGACGGCCTGCAGCTCACGGCCGACCGCCGCCGCAACATCCGGCACTTCGCCAACACGATGTTCAACATCATGCGCGGCGGCATCTTCGACGAGAACTACACCATCGAGCGCGCCGACTTCATGGCCTACATCGACCGGGCCAACCACAAGGTGTTCTTCAAGAAGCAGGAGGCCATGGCCGCGTGGCCGGAGAAGTTCGACCTGTTCTTCCTGCAGGAGCAGGCCGCCCAGGCCGAGGACATCAACTTCAAGCGCCTGTGCGCCGAGTACCTGCCGCTGAAGTTCAGCCGCCGCCACGGCGACCCGAGCCGCCCGTGGAACCGGTTCTCCATCAACCTCCGCAACGAGGAGGACGGTTCCAAGATCCTCGACTACCAAGGCAACTGGCGCGACATCTTCCAGAACTGGGAGGCCCTCGTCCACGCCTACCCCGAGTTCATCGAGGGCATGATCTTCAAGTTCCTCAACGCCACCACCTTTGACGGGTACAACCCCTACCGCGTCTTCAAGGACGGCTTCGAATGGGAGACCATCGAGCCGGACAACCCGTGGTCGTACATCGGCTACTGGGGCGACCACCAGATCATCTATCTGCTGAAGTTCCTTGAGTTCCTGCGGGACTACTACCCCGAGAAGCTCGAGGCCTATTTCCAGAACGACACCTTCGTCTACGCCAATGTTCCTTACCGGATCAAGGGTTATGACGATTTGCTGAAGGACCCCAAGAACACCATTGACTTCGACCACGAGCGGGAGCAGAAGGTGGAATTCAAGAAAGACGAAATCGGCGGGGACGGCGCCCTCTTGCGCGAGACCCACGTCTTCATCTACAAGGTCAATTTCATCGAGAAGATCATGGCGACCATGCTCGCCAAGGTGTCCAACTTCATTCCCGAGGGCGGCATCTGGATGAACACCCAGCGCCCCGAGTGGAACGACGCCAACAACGCCCTGGTCGGCAATGGCGTCTCCATGGTGACCCTCTATTACCTGCGCCGCTTCCTGGTCTATTTCCAGGATGTGTTGTCGCAGACGCAGCAGGAAGAGGTCCAGATCTCGGTGGAGCTGCTCGACTGCTTCAACCGCATGAGCGCGACCCTCAAGGAGCACCAGGCCCTGACGTCGGGCGCCATCTCCAACGCCCAGCGGCGCACCATCCTCGACGGATTGGGCCGCGCTTCCAGCGATTACCGCCAGAAGATTTACGGGGAGGACTTCTCGGGCCGCAAGGCCACGCTCAAGCTGGCCGACCTGCTGGCCTTCGTCGAGGTCACCCTCGGCCACCTCGAGCACAGCATCGCCTCCAACAAGCGGACCGACGGGCTGTACCACGCCTACAACCTGATGACGGTGGAACAGGACGGTGGCATCAACATCACCTACCTGCCTGAGATGCTCGAAGGCCAGGTCGCCGTCCTCAGCTCCGGCCTGCTGGACCCGAAGGAAAGCCTGGCGGTGCTGGATGCCCTCAAGGCCAGCGCCCTTTTCCGCGAGGACCAGTACAGCTACATCCTCTACCCGAACAAGAACCTCCCGCGGTTCCTCGACAAGAACAACATCGACCCCGCGGCCGTGTCCGGGTCGAAGCTCCTCTCGGCGCTCGTGGCGGAAGGCAACTTCGACATCGTCACCAAGGACTGCGACGGCGGATACCACTTCAACGGCAACTTCCACAACGTCAAGGCCCTGCGCGCCGCCCTTGAAGCATTGCCCGATGCACACCGGCCGCTTGTAGCTGCGGAGCAGAAGCAGATCGAAGCCATCTATGAGGGCATCTTCAACCACAAGGCGTTCACCGGCCGCTCCGGAACCTTCTTCGGATACGAGGGACTCGGTTCCATCTACTGGCACATGGTTTCCAAGCTGCGCCTCGCTGCGTTCGAGGTCCTCGAATCCGCCGTGGCCCAGTCCGAGTCCCCGGAAGTCGTGGGCCGCTTGTTCGACCATTACTTCGAGATCAACGCGGGCATCGGCGCGCACAAGTCGCCCGAGCTCTACGGCGCGTTCCCGACCGACCCCTACTCCCATACGCCGGGCGGAAAAGGCGCGCAACAGCCCGGTATGACCGGACAGGTCAAGGAAGACCTCCTGTGCCGCTTCGGCGAACTGGGTGTCCGCGTATCCGAGGGACAGCTCCACTTCGATCGTGCCCTCATGAATGACGGGGAGTTCCTGACCGAGCCTGCCTCCTTCGATTATTTCGACGTCAAGCAGCAGAAGCACACCCTCGATCTTGCGCCCGGCACCCTGGCCTACACCGTCTGCCAGGTTCCGGTTTTGCACAAGCAAGGCGGCCAACCCGGCATCGAAGTGACCATGACCGATGGTCAAACCGAGCAGATCAAAGGACTCGCCCTCGACCGGGAGCTCAGCAACGCCATCTTCAGGCGCACCCACAAAGTGGCCCGCCTCACCGTGACGGCCTGACCTTCGAACCATGCGGACCGAGTCCCCTTCCCTGCCTAGATTCGGCAGCCTTGTTGTACCTGTCTTCGGAACGGCCTTCGCGCTGTTCCTTTCGGCGGTCATCGCGTCCTGCGCAACTTCTAACAAGCATCACACCATGCACGAAAAGCCGGCATCCGAACTCCTGGGAAATCCCGACTACCCCGCCATCTCCTACGGCGGATACCGGGGACGCAGCCGGTCCGAGCAGCCGACCCTCACGCAGCTCAAGGAGGACATGCGGTTACTGCACGCCATGGGCATCCGTTTCCTGCGCACGTACAACGTCCAGCTTCCGCACGCCGGCAACGTCGTGAAGGCCATTCACGAATTGAAGCAGGAAGCGCCAGGCTTCGAGATGTACGTTATGCTCGGCGCATGGATTGACTGCGAGGGCGCCTGGACGGATGCACCCAACCACGCCGAACAGGACCTGGAAGGCAACCGGGCCGAAATCGACCGTGCGGTCGCGTTGGCACGGCAATACCCCGACATCGTCAAGGTCATCGCCGTGGGCAATGAGGCCATGGTGCACTGGGCCGCCTCGTACTTCGTGGCTCCAGGCGTCATCCTCCAATGGGTCAACCACCTGCAGGAACTGAAGTCCGATGGCACATTGCCCGCCGACCTGTGGATCACGAGCTCGGACAACTTCGCCTCCTGGGGCGGCGGCGGTGAGGAATATCACAACGCCGACCTCGAGGCCCTGGTCCAAGCCGTGGATTACGTATCCATGCACACCTACCCCTTCCACGACACCCACTACAACCCGGTCTTCTGGTCGGTGGACTCACTGAATGTGGATTCATCCGCCATGACGAGCGAGGTCGAACGCGCCATGGCCCGAGCCCTCGCTTACAGCCAGACCCAATACGCCAAGGTCGTGGCGTACGTGCAAGGCATTGACGAGAACAAGCCCGTCCACATCGGAGAGACCGGTTGGGCCAGCGTATCCGACGGCTTTTACGGTCCAGAAGGCTCCCGCGCTGCGGACGAGCTCAAGCAAGCCCTCTTCTATCGCGGAATGCGCGAATGGACACAGAAGGCCGGCATCAGCTGCTTCTACTTCGAAGCCTTCAACGAGCCCTGGAAGAGTTCCGCCAACCCCACCGACTCCGAGAACCACTTCGGCCTCTTCAAGGTGGACGGCGAAGCCAAGCATGCCCTCTGG
>CALKUW010000092.1 GCA_937996585.1 uncultured Flavobacteriales bacterium | reverse complement strand
AGGACCGCCTGGGCGGACACCTCTTCGGTGAACAACCCGCACCCGGCGAGCAGCATGGCGAGGAGTAGGATTCGCTTCATGGTCGTGCTGTCTATTGGGTGAATTCGGGTTCCTGGATCAGAGCTTCACGAAGACGGACAGACCGGAAGCCACACCGTCGATGACCAACTGGGGCACCACCACTCCAGCGCGGGAGGTCATGGTGAGGACGTTGGCGCGGGTCAGCGTGAAGCTGATCTCGGTGGAGCTCGTCACGGTCTCCGTCACTTCGTAGGAACCACCGTCGAGGTGGAGTTCATACGTGCCGGCGGAGAGGTTGGCACCCGTCACCGTGATGGTCACGGAACCGGCACCATCAGCCGTGAGGTCGGCACCCATGTCCTCGTAGACGTCACTCGTGTAGCTGTATGCCTGCGGGAGCGCAGCGGCGTGATTGTCCACATAGTTCTTCGTGGCAGCGTGGCTGCTGAGGAGCGGGTCGTTGGACAACGTCAGGTAGTTCGTCACCGTCAACGTTCCGGCCGTGGTCGTGCCCTGGAGCAAGGAGTTGCCCGTGATCAGGAGCGTGGAACCGGACACACCGCCGGTGGTGTTGATGTCGCCGAGGGCGGTCACCGTACCACTGGTGGCATTGACCTGGAACAGGCTGGCACCCGAAGCACCCACGCGGAGGTTGCCATCGGCGCCGAGGCTGGAGTCGAACTCACCGGCACCCGTCACGTCAAGCGTGCTGCCAACAGCCGTGGCACCCGTCGTGGAAACGGAAGCGAAGCTTACGGCGTCGGTCGTGCCCACGGCCTGGCCGATGGCCACGGCACCGTCGGTGATCGTCACACCCGTACCTCCGGAGAAGTGGGCGCGCGTCTCAGCGGCGCTCGGACCCGTGTAGGTCATCGCACCCGTCGTGCTGTTGTAGCTGAAGCTGCCATCACCACCAGCATCGGTAGCGCTCAAGGCACCGCGGCTGCGGGCGTCCGTGTAGTAGAGGTTGGATCCCTCCGTCAGGTCACCCGTGTCGTGGTTGGAGATGCTGCTGACCGTTCCGGTAACGTTACCTGTCACGTTGCCCGTCAAGGGTGCGGTAACACCGGCGAAGGTCACGGCATCGGTCGTACCCACGGCCTGGCCGATGGCCACGGTACCGTCGGTGATCGTCACACCCGTACCTCCGGAGAAGTGGGCGCGCGTCTCAGCAGCGCTCGGACCCGTGTAGGTCATCACACCTGTGGAGTTGTCATAGCTGAAGCTGCCGTCTCCACCAGCATCGGTAGCGCTGATGTGTGCCCGGGCTTCAGAAGCGCTCGGTCCCGTGTAGGTGAAGGCCCCCGTGCTGCTGTCGTAGCTGAAGCTGCCGTCACCTCCGGCGTCGGTAGCGCTCACAGCGGCACGGCTGCGGGCATCCGTGTAGTAAAGGTTGGATCCTTCGGTCAGGTCGTCAGTATCGTGATTGCTGAGGCTGCTGACCGTTCCGGTCACATCACCCGTCACGTCACCCGTAAGGTCACCCGTGATACCGCCGCTGAAGGTGGCAGCACCGGTAAAGGCGGAAGTGCCGCTGACCGTAAGGCGGTCGCCCACGATCACGTCGTCCGTCGTGATTACGTCGTCTCCGACGAGCACGTCACCCGTCGTCTCGACCTGGGCCGTAGCGATGGAGCTGACCTCCAAGGAGCCGTTCACATCGAGGTCCTCGAGGGTCGTGGCACCTTGCACCGTAAGTGCGGGCAGCACCAGCAGGGTCACTTGGGACTCCGAGGTGATGATGCCTCCGAACACCTCGTCGAAGAAGTCATTGTTCTCCACTTCCGCGGCGATCTCTGCGGGGCTCGTCGGCAGGTTGTCGATCTGGCCCTGCAGGCTCGTTACGTCCGCGTTCGTAGCGGCAATCTCATTGTCGAGGTTGGTCTCAAGCGTTGAGATGTCAGAAGCGTTGGTCGATACGGAAGTGTTCAACGTGGTGATGGCAGCGGCATTCGTAGCCACATTCACGGTATTGCTGGCAATGGAGGAGTTCAGCAATCCATCCGTAGCCTGGCGGGAAAGCGTCTCCGCGTAAATGGCGGCATCGAGATCCTCGTCGGCATCCTTCAAGCTCGTGCTCGAAGCGATGTGATTCATGGCACCGTTCGCGGTGTAGCTGCCATCGGTGCCAAGACCGGCACCCGTCTGGGTTCCGTCGAGCTCGGTCTGCAAGGCCGTTTCAGCATTATCGCTGGCCAGCTCGTTGGCGTCCACGTCGTCCTGGACGGCCTTGAGGGCGGCGTCAAGCTTGTCGTCAGCGTCCACCAGGCTGGAGGCAGCCGTCAGGTAGTTCGATGCACCGTTGGCGGTGTAGCTGCCATCCGTTCCGAGACCAGCACCCGTCTGGGTTCCGTCGAGTTCGGTCTGCAAATCGGATTCGGCATTGTCGCTGGCCAGTTCATTGGCATCCACGTCGTCCTGAAGGGCCTTGATCGCAGCGTCGAGATCCTCATCGGCATCGACAAGGCTGGTGGAGCCGGTCAGGTAGTTCGTGGCGGCATTGGCCGCGTAGGCGCCACCGGTACCGAGACCGGCACCAGCCTGGCTGGCATCAAGTTCACTCTGCAAAGCACCATCGGCAGCGATGCGGGCCGTCTCCTCATCGTCGATGTTGGTCTGCAGCGTGCCGTCGGCAGCGATGCGGGCCGTCTCCTCGTCGTCGATGTTGCCCTGCAACGTCACGTCGGCAGCGTCGCTGGCAAGCTCGTTCTGATCAACGTCGGACTGGACCGTGTAGATGTTGGTCTGCAGCGTGCCGTCGGCAGCGATGCGGGCCGTCTCCTCGTCGTCG
>CALKUW010000091.1 GCA_937996585.1 uncultured Flavobacteriales bacterium | reverse complement strand
CAGACGAAGGTGCTGTCCTCCGTGTTGGAGCATCCCAGGGGATCTTCGAAGGTGGCGCTGACCCATGTGTTGTGGTGAGGGTCGTAGGTGGCGGGGAAGGTGTTGCCCGTGCTTCCATCCTGCCACGTCACAGTCCAGTCGTTGCCGGTGTTGGGGTCAATCGTGAGTTCCGTTTCCCCATCGCACCCCAAGGAGTATTGGTTCAGCGGGTTGAGCACCGGCTCGAAGATGAGCACCTCCAGACAGCTTTCCGCCGTACCGCACTCGTTGGTGGCTTCGAGACAGTAGTCTCCGGCCTCCACCGCGACCAGGGTGAAGTCGGTTTCTCCGGGGAGGTTGATGTTGTTCAAAGACCATTGGACGTCGAGGCCATCGCCAGGATCGAGCCCACCATCCAGGATGACCTCCTCTCCGTCCTCGCAGACGATGACGTCCTCGCCAAGGTTGGGTTCTCCTTGTTCGGAGGCCGTGATCGAGAATGGGAGATCCACCGAACCACACTGGTTGTTCAGGGTCACGACCAGATCAAATTCCCCCGGAGAATTGAAAGAGTACTCGGCAAAGAACCCGGTGGAACTGCTCGCCTGCGGCCAAACGACAGGGTCCAGGGTCCCTTGGAAGGTGGTGTCCACAGAGAAGGGGGCCGCCTCGCCATCACAGAGGAGGAAGGACCCATCGTCTTGCAACAGCTCGTCCGGGCCGGTCAGGGTTCCGGACGGCGTGGTGCTGGTTTCCATCGGGTAGCACGCGCTGTATCCGCAGTTGTCATCGGTGAAGCACAACTCGTAGTAGCCGAGACCGTTGGTCGGGGTGAAGAAGGTGTTGACTTCCGTGGGGTCGGAAAAGAATCCCGTGCCTTGGCTGACGCTCCATGATCCTCCAACCGGGTCCACTTCACAGTCCGCGGTGGCGGAGTAGACGAGCCCGCCGCCAGCAGGAAGGTCATCGACCGGTTGTGGGTTGGTCGTGGTGCAGTTGTAGACGGTGAATCCAAGGTCTTCCACCGGAGCGTTGGGTCCGGTGACAAGGGTAATCTCCACAAGGTCACCCAAAGAAACCTCGATGTCGGTGTGCGCCGTGAAGACGTCAAAGGAGGTGAGGACATAGCTGCTCTCGTTGCCATTGGCATCGGTCACAGTGACCTCGAGGAAGTTGTCTCCCCCCCATCCGAAGGGATCGGAAGAGGTCATGTACACCAACAGGGGACCAGCATCCGGCGTCGTGTATCCTCCCGAGAACTGGACCGAGTACAGGCTGTCGCACACGGGGGGAATGGTCACTTCAGGAATGACCTGGGTGACCTGTTCGATGTTGAATACGCGCTGTCCTTGGCACCCGTCATCATTCGTCACCAGGATGCGGTAGGATCCCGGTGTGGCGCCAATGGCGGTATCCCCGAATTGGGCCGGTGGAATGACAATTTCGCCACCGGCACCATTCCAGTCTCCATCCCATTCATATTCGATGAAAGAGTCCATGTCTTCATCACAGACCGTCACGATGGCCGTGTCGTCTCCGCAAATGGGGTTGGGCTCGATGCACACATCCGGGAGGAAGTACAAGCTCTGGTAGATGAAGAAGTCCTCCGAGGCGGAACACCCCTCATCAATGGAGGCCGTCACGTTGAACGTACCGCCGAAGGGGTAGGTGCATTCGGGTCCTGTGCACCCCAGCGACCACTCATAACTGTCGAAGTCGTCGTTGCACGTGATGGTCGTCTCCTGGCCGGAACAAATGCTGAAGTCGCCGTCGACTGTCAGGGTGGGCAACTCCACGTTGATGACCTCGACCATGTAGCTCAAAACGGTCTCCCCCACAGGCGTCCCATCGTCCGTGGCGGTGATTTCCAATTCGTACACCCCCACGTTGTCCGGAGACCCGGCCAAGTAGGCATCGAGGTAGGTAATCCCGTCCTGCTCATAGGTGCCGTTGTTGGTCACCGCGGGGATGTCCGACAATTCTATGGTGACGGTTTGTCCATCCTCCGGGGCCAGGAAGCCCAGGTTGAGGTCCAACGTGTCGTTCAAGCAGACATACAGGGTGTCATCGCACCCATTTCCCGGCGTTTCGGTGGGAATGGGGGCTTGGTTCGGGTCTGCCCCCGAGACATTGAGACAGAAGTCTTTTCCATTCAACCAGAAACATCCATCCTGATCATTGGGGCCGCCGCCATAGGGGCCGTTGTATGACCCGTCCTGAAAGTTGAAGCGGCCGAACTGGACGAAGTTGTCACTGTTGTTCTCGACATCGACGCCAACCGTGGCGGGATCCGGACCGCAGCATCCCCCTTCTCCACCGACATCGCCGTGGGCCCACTCCATGCTCTGGTAGCAGAGTTGGACGTTGTTTCCTCCGCCAATCTGGACGTTGCCATCGGCACCGAAGGCAATCTGGTAGCTGACGGTGCGGTCGTCGTGGTTGTTGTAGTAACCGACATCGACCCAGTTCACGTAGACGGCAGTGGGCGTGATGCGGTAGAAGATGTCACCGGTGAGGCGGTAGTCGGCGTCTCCCCAGTAGCCGGAAATGATATTGTAGTTGGCATCGGGCAGTTCTTCCGGGGTCCAGTCAATGACGGGTTCCGTGAAGGAAATCAACCCCTTCGAGTTGATGTAGAATTCATCGAATTCAATGCCAAACAGGTTGAACGTGAAGGGCAGGGAAAGCGGCCCGTGCGCATAGTCCACATCAACGCCGGCTCCAGCAGTGAACTGCTGCATGTCGGGCGTGATTTCAGTGTAGGACTCATCCGGTTCGATCCAGCAATCGCATTCTCCGGCGCGGGACATGCGCTGCTGCTTCCGGGCGGCCTTGCGCTCGAGGTATTCGGGTGTGCTCTGGTGGCGCTCGATCACGTCGATGACATCCTGCTGGTTGTAGCCCTCCCAGTTGCGGTACGCTTCCCATTCATCCCGATCCATCATCATGACGGCGTACTCGAAGCCACCGTATTTGCTGTACAGTGCGGCGATGTCTTCGGGAAGGGCATCCTGGGCCATGACAGTGGCGGACAGGCTGAGAAGGAGGAGGGAGACAAGGTTGACTCTCATGGGTGTTGGTTCTCGCGGGGGCGCAATATACCGCATGCCGCCCCCTTAATAAGCGGGAATTTCCGCACCGGGGTTGCGCGGTGGTACGACCGCATGCAACAAAGGGTGTGAATGGGGGCCTGTGAGGCGCACCGCACGGCAGCTGTTGGGCGTACTTTTGCGGTTGCCCATGGAACACATCCGGAACTTCTGCATCATCGCCCACATCGACCACGGGAAGAGCACCTTGGCTGACCGCCTGCTCCAGGTCACGGGCACCGTCGACGAGCGGCAGCTGCAGGAGCAGACCCTGGACGACATGGACCTCGAGCGCGAGCGTGGCATCACCATCAAGAGCCACGCCATCCAGATGCGCTACAAGCAGGATGGCCAGGAGTATGTCCTGAACCTCATCGACACCCCGGGCCACGTGGACTTCAGCTACGAGGTCAGCCGCTCCATCGCCGCCTGCGAAGGGGCATTGCTCATCGTGGATGCGACGCAGGGCATCGAGGCGCAGACCATTTCCAACCTCTACCTCGCCATCGAGCACGACCTGGAGATCATTCCGGTCCTCAACAAGATGGACCTGCCCAGCGCAGACCCGGAAGAGGTCATAGACCAGATCGTCGATCTCATCGGTTGCGACCCGGACGACGTGTTGCCCGCCAGCGGCAAGACGGGCTTGGGCGTCGACAAGATCCTGGAAGCCATCGTGGAACGGGTGCCCGCACCCAAAGGGGACCCGGAGGCGCCCCTCCAAGCGATGGTCTTCGATTCGGTCTTCAATTCCTTCCGGGGCATCATCGCCTACTACCGGGTCCTGAACGGCGAGATCAAGAAGGGCGACCGTGTCCGCTTCTTCAACACGGGCCGCGAATACAACGCCGATGAGATCGGGGTGCTCGGGCTGGACCTGCAGCCGCAGCAGACGGTGAAGACCGGCAACGTGGGCTACATCATCTCCGGCATCAAGAATGCCAAGGAGGTCAAGGTCGGCGACACCCTGACCCTCGCCCATGCGCCGTGCGCGCAGGCCGTGAAAGGTTTCGAGGACGTCAAGCCCATGGTGTTCGCGGGCATCTACCCGGTGGACACCGAGGACTACGAGGAGCTCCGTTTCAGCATGGAGAAACTCCAGCTCAACGACGCTTCACTGGTGTTCGAGCCGGAGAGCTCGGCGGCCCTCGGTTTTGGTTTCCGCTGCGGTTTCCTCGGCATGCTCCACATGGAGATCGTGCAGGAGCGACTGGAGCGCGAATTTGACATGACGGTCATCACGACGGTGCCCAACGTGAGCTACATCTGCCACCCCAAGAAGGGGGACCCGATCGTGATCAACAACCCGTCCGAATTGCCCGACCCCGGCAAGCTGGACCATGTGGAGGAGCCTTTCATCAAGGCGCAGGTCATCACCAAGGCCGAGTATGTGGGCAGCATCATGACGCTCTGCATCAACAAGCGCGGGGTGCTGCAAAACCAGGTCTACCTGACCTCCGACCGGGTCGAGCTGACCTTCTCCATGCCCCTCGGTGAGATCGTCTTCGATTTTTACGACAAGCTCAAAAGCGTGTCGCGCGGCTATGCTTCGTTCGATTACTTCCCCGACCAGTACCAGCCTTCGCAGCTCGTCAAGCTCGACATCCTGATCAACGGCGACCAGGTGGACGCCCTGTCCGCCCTCGTCCACCGCAGCAACGCCTTCGAGCTCGGCAAGAAGATCTGCGCCAAGCTCAAGGAGCTCATTCCGCGCCAGCAGTTCATGATCGCTCTGCAGGCGGCCATTGGTGCCAAGATCATTGCGCGGGAGACCATCAAGCCGGTCCGGAAGGACGTGACGGCGAAGTGCTACGGCGGCGACATCACGCGGAAGCGGAAGCTGCTCGAGAAGCAGAAGAAGGGCAAGAAGCGCATGCGCCAGGTCGGCTCCGTGGAGGTGCCACAGGAGGCCTTCCTCGCCGTCCTCAAGCTCGACTGATCACATGGCTCAGGCCTGTCCGGCCGCCAGCTTGTTCTTGTTGGCCA
>CALKUW010000090.1 GCA_937996585.1 uncultured Flavobacteriales bacterium | reverse complement strand
CCGTCGTTCTTCCTGGAAGACACCACCATCGTATGTGATGCCTGGGACAACTACGAGCCCTTCGTTCCCGAGTTCGAGGATGACTGCAGCCCTGCAGACAGCGTGACTTGGTCCTTCGCAGACACGGTCACCTCCGGCTTCTACCCCTTCTACTTTACCCTTGACCGGGTGTACACCGCCACAGACCTCTGTGGTAACGAGACGGAGCAGACCATGACGATTTCGGTCATCGATACGGTGGCCCCAACCTGGATCTTCCTCCCCCCTGACACGACCATCCTCTGCGACAACTGGGAAGACTACACGATTGTCCAGCCCATCGTGGAGGACAACTGCGATCCGGACCCCGCTGGGCCCGGTGGCGGCGGTGCCACCGACACCACCATCACGGAAGGAGAGTGCTTCGGAGAATTCTTCATTGAGCTCACGTTTGAATTCTCGGACATGAGCGGAAACACCATCACTTACATCCAGACCATCTCGGCCGTGGACACGGTGCCCCCGACCTTCCCGTACGTGCCGGGCGATACGACGATCGCCTGTTCCGAGGATTGGCCACAGCCCGAGGACGGTGCTGAATGGCTGGCGACAGCGGAGGACAATTTCTGCCCCTTCGATGTGGTTTGGAACGACTCCATCGTGCCCGGCAACTGCCTCGGAACGGACACCCTGTTCCGCGTCTTCACAGCCATCGACGATTGCGGCAATACAACCGACTCCCTGCAGGTCATCACCCGCATCGATACGCTCGGTCCCCAATGGAACACCATCCCCATGGATACGGTCATCGCCTGCGGTGCCGATCTGCCCACGCTTGATCTCAGCGCCCTCGACAACTGCGGTACTGTGGACAGCACCTGGCTGACTGTGGATACGCTCGACATCGCCTTTGGTGACCCTGTGAGCACGGGCTTCGAATCCTGCAACCTCAGCGGCTTCGTCGCCACGGGTGGTTCCATCTCCATTTCCAACGACGCCTTCGACGGCAGCTGCGCCCTCAGCATGGTGCACGCCGCCGGTGAGCCCCCTCACAACTTCTACCCCGAGGACATCATGGCCGGTCGGGGCACCTACACGGTCATGGCCCGGGCTGATGGCTTCATCTCCGACAACATGGTCAAGCTCCTCGCCGAAGACGACGAGGATGGCGCTGCCCTTGAAATTGCCCTGCGCCCGCTCGGTACGGACAACCCCGGCATCGAGGTCACGGGCTTCGGTGTGAACGTCGCCACGGATGCGACGATGCAGCAAGGAGAATGGTACCAGGTCAAGGCCGTGTTGGCCGAGGCTGAGCTTACCCTTTTCATCGACAGCGTTTCCGTGTTGGTGGTTGATCTGCCCGATGGACTCCCGGAGCAAGGCCGCTTCAAGCTGGCGGCGGCTTACGCCGGCTCTTATGACGACATGGCCTACATGCCGGAGAACCCCTGTCCGGTGATTGAGCGCTATGCCCAGACCATCCATGCGGTGGACGACTGTGGCAACCTCAGTACCGCGGTGCAAATCGTGGACGTCATCGATACGGTGGCCCCCGAATTGACCTTCGCCCCGTCCGACCTCACCATCGCATGCACCGAGGATTGGCCCGCACCCGGTGAATCCTCCGAGAACATCGCGGCAGGAGAGGATGCTTGCACGGATGTCTCCGTCAGCTGGTCGGATGTCGTGGTACCGAATGCCTGCCCTGGAAGCAGCACCCTCACCCGGACCTTCACCGTATCGGATGCCTGTGGCAACTCCGTGTCCACGGTTCAGGTCATCAACCAGGTAGACACGGTGGCACCGGAGGTGGACGCCGCTTCATTGCCCGTCGATGTTGACGTGGAATGCGATGCGGTACCCGCTCCGCTCGACAGCTCGGACTTCGTGGTCAGCGACAACTGCAACGAGTGGACCTTCGAGGTGACTTCCGAAGTGATCAGCGGATCCTGTGCCTTCAATTACACCCGGGTGGACACCTATGTCTTCATGGACTGTGATTCGAATGCCACCACCCATGTTCACACAGTGGGCGTCTCAGACAATACGGCACCTGTGTTCACGGCATTCCCCGATACGCTCATCATCTCTTGCGAAGAGGAATTCCCCGCCGCAGAAGGTGACTTGCTGCCCCAGTCCGCCGACAATTGCGGTGAAGTGACCCTCTCGTGGGAGGACACCATCACCGAGAACAGTTGCCCCGGAAGCAGCACGATGCACCGCCATTTCACCATTGTGGATGAATGCGGCAACGCCCATGACAGCACCCATGTGATCATCCAGGTGGACACCGTCGCACCCGTGATTGGAATGTTGCCCCCCGCTGAACTGACGGTGGAATGTGACGCCGTGCCGGAGCCGCTCGAGGCCGAGGTATTCGAGGTGACCGACAACTGCAACGGATGGACCATGTCCGTCAGCTCGGATTCCATTCCTGTCGATAGCACCTGCAGTTCGAATTACCTGCGGGAGGACACCTATTCCTTCATGGACTGTGATTCAAACGAGACCATTTTCGTGCAGACCCTGACTGTCGTGGACATGACACCGCCGGTCTTCCTGTACGTTCCGCCGCTCGACTCGATCACCTGCCTCGAGGAATACCCCCAGTCTTCGGATGACCCCATCTGGATGGCTACGGCTGAGGACAATTGCAGCGCATTGACCATCGAGGACGACACGCTTGATTTCATCCCCGGTCCATGCCTTGGTGTCGACACCCTTTACCGCCAGTTCACCGCTACGGATGCTTGCGGCAATACGACCACGGCCATCCAGGTCATGTTCCGCTATGATGACATTGCTCCTGTCATCGGCGCAACCCCGAACGACACCTTGCTCGACTGCGGAAGTGAGCCGGAAACGCTGGACAGCGCCTACTTCCAGGTCACCGACCAGTGTTATGATGAATGGAGCTTCGTTGTGACGACGGAATACACGGGGGATCCCGACACCTCCTGTTTCTTCACGCGCTTCGATACCTACACGTTCACGGACTGCAGCGGCAACGTCTCGAGTTTTACGCACCAGATTGATGTGCAGGACACGACAGGCCCCGGCATCGTCGATGCGCCTGCTGATCTGTTCCTCGATTGCCCGCAAGAGGTACCGGAATTCAACACGAACGACCCTCTGAGCGCCTATGCGGAATTCATTGAGGATTTTGAAAT
The DNA here is from genome assembly GCA_937996585.1 of uncultured Flavobacteriales bacterium. GTDB lineage: Bacteria > Bacteroidota > Bacteroidia > Flavobacteriales_D > Sanyastnellaceae > UBA8752. The sequence goes on along the minus strand of CALKUW010000090.1, from coordinate 26,541 downwards.
CACCGATGACTGCAATGCAGACCTCGAGGTGCTTTCCGCCACCTACGAAGATGTGATCACGGTCAACGTGGATGCGACCCACTACACCATGGTCCGGAACTGGACCTTCGTGGATCAGTGTGGAAACGAGACCAACCACGCTCAGACCATTGTCGTGGACGAGCCCGAGCTCATCATGCCCAACGCCTTCAGTCCGGCAGGTGCCGGTCCAGGCAACAACATCAATGACCGCTATGAGATCCCCAACCTCGGCACAACCGAAGCAGGAGGAGAAACGGTACCGCCCTGTTTCTGGGGTGGTGATGACGAGACCATCTTCTTCCAGGTGTTCAACCGTTGGGGTACACGCGTCTATAGCTCGGATCCGGGCGTGCACTACGCCAACGACTGGGACGGTACCAATGACGACGGCCAGCCGCTCGTCGATGGCACCTACTTCATTCTGATGCAGACCGAACTCCGTCCGTACGGTGTCTATGTCGACCTGCGCAACGACCAGTAATCGACTATAACCGGACGCAATAACCCTTTGACCATGAAACGCCTCAGCATATTGTTCCTGGCCCTGTCCTTGACGGGGGTGGTGGGCCAATTGGCCGCCCAACAGGACGTCATGATCAGCCAATACCTGTTCAATGGGCTGCTGATCAACCCGGGGTATGCGGGATCCCACCCGTACACTTCCTCCAGCCTCCTGCACAGGAGCCAGTGGAACCAGTTCGACGGTGCCCCCACCACGAGCGTGGTCGCCGTGGACGGCGCCCTGCGCGACAACAGCATGGGGGTCGGCATCCTGATGCTGCACGACCAGATCGGATTGACCACGCAGACGGATGTAGCGGTCAACTTCGCCTACCGCTTGCGGCTCGGAGCAGGAAAGCTGGCCTTCGGACTGAAGGCGGGCATGGCCAACACGCGGGCCGACCTGTTCGAGGCGGAACTCACCGACCCGGGTGACCCGAACTATGCCGAGAACCAGCAGATCAGCCAGTCAGCCCGGTTCGGCTTCGGCGCCTACTACCACATGCAGCGGTTCTACTTCGGTGTCGCGATTCCGACCCTGACCGCTCTCGGTCAGAACACCGGTACGGTCGAGCCTCACATGCTCACGACGGCAGGTGTGGTCCTGAAGGTTTCCGACGGTGTGATGCTCAAGCCCAGCGCCCTTGTCAAGATGGTGGAGGCGGCGCCGCCCTCGCTCGACCTCAACATTCACGCCCTGTTCCAGGAGCGGATCTGGGTCGGTGCAGGCTGGCGCTCCGGAGATGCCATCGTCAGCATGATGGAAATCCAGGTGACGCCCGAGCTCCGCATCGGCTATGCCCACGATTTCACCCTCAGCGAAATCCGCAACTACGCCACCGGCTCCAATGAAATCCTGATCGGCTTCGACTTCGGTCAGGGCATCAGTGCCAAACGTTCTCCCCGCTACTTCTGACATCATGAAAGAGCGATTCCAAACTTCTTCCACCATCCTGCTCGGCCTTCTGGTTGCGGGGATGATGACGCTCTCGGGTTGCGCCCGCCTCCACGTGGAGGAAGGTGACTCCGCCTTTGCAGAGCTGCGCTACCAGGACGCCATCCACCATTTCGGGAAGGCCGTCCAACGCGATGCCAACCCCGACTCCTACCGCAAGCTCGCGGCTTCCCATGCGCTGGTCAACGAACCGCTGGAAGCGGCATCGGCCTATGCCATCCTCGTGGCACAGCCCGACGCGACGGACGACGACCGCATCGCCTACGCCGAGGCCCTGTTCAAGCAGAAGCGCTACACGGAGGCCGAACGCATCCTCAGTGAGGTGAGCCAACGGGATCCTGGAAACGAAAGGGCCGCAGCGCTCCGTTACAGCGCCGTCCTCGCGCAGGACGCATCCCGCGACACTTCCGCCTTCGAACTTTCCCCCTTCGACCTCGCGGGCATCCGCTCGGCCTTTGCTCCCTTCCGTTTTGGGAACACCCTGTACTTCACCGGCGCCCTCGAGAAGCCTGGTGCGCGAGACCCCTACACGGACTTGAGCTTCACGGACCTGTACCAGGTACCGGTGAGCGGTGGCACCCCCACCCTGACGCCGGGCGTCAACGGCCCTTTCCACGATGGCATCGCCACTATGTCGCCTGACGGCGCCATGCTCATCTTCACGCGGAGCAACCACGCTCCCGAAAAGGCGGGCAAACTGCTCCTCGATGAGGAGTCCGTGAACAACACGACCATCTTCTATGCCCGCAAGGGATTGGAGGAATGGATGAACCCGATTGAAATCGGATTGAGTGAGGGAGCCAACATGTTTGCCCATCCCGCATACAGCCCGGATGGCAAGACCCTTTACTTCTCGAGCGACATGCCCGGCGGCTACGGGGGCATGGACCTCTGGAAAATCAAGCGCAACGGCGATACTTGGGCCTTCCCTCCCGTCAACCTTGGAGCTCAGGTCAACAGTGCAGGAGACGATGTGTTCCCCAGCCTCAAGGGCAACGACACCCTGTTCTATGCTTCGGATGCACAGATCACGCTCGGTGGTCTCGACATACTGTACTCCATTCGCGATGAAGGTGGAAACTGGGGAGCACCTGTACACTTGGACTACCCGCTGAACAGCCAGAGCGACGACTTTGGCATCGCCTTCAATGACGATGGCAAGTCCGGCTTCATGTCCTCGGACCGCTATGGATACGACCGCATCATGACGTTCCGCATCGTCGACAAGCCCCTGCTCGTCCGGGGTACCGTCGTGGACAGCGAATCCGGTGAACCCATTCCCGATGCGCGCGTGGACCTGCTCGATTCCGAGGACGGTGCCGCCATCGCCCTCACGAGCGCAGCGGACGGCTCCTTCGAACTCAACCTCCCCCATGGACGCACCTTCCGGGCGGAAGCCACGATGGAGACGTATTTCGCAGAGAACATCACCATCGATACACCCAAGGATCCGCTGGCCCGGGAAATGCAGGTGACCATCGAGCTGACACCTACGAGCGAACTGGCCAATGAAGAATACGCCAGCGCCATCCGCGCAGGTGACAGTTTCGAGCTGCCGGAAATCCGCTGGGATTACGACAGCTACCGTCTGCGCGAGGAGGCGAAGCCTGCCCTGTCGCTCGTAGCGGACTTCCTGAAAGGCCGGCCTGGAATCGAAGTCGAGCTGCGGTCGCATTGCGACGCGCGGGGCTCTGATCGCTACAACCAGCGTCTCAGCGAGCGCAGGGCTGCCTCGGCTGCCCGCTACCTCGTGGATTTGGGCGTACCGGAATCGCAAGTTCTTCCTGTTGGCGTTGGAGAAGGTGAGTTGCGCAATGAATGCAGCAACGGGGTCCCCTGCTCTGAAGCCAAGCACCAGGAAAACCGGAGGACCGAGTTCCTCGTGGTCCGTACGCCGGACCAGGAGAACTGAGGCCCCTTCGTTCCACACCAACTTTGACACCATGAAAAAGGGGACCCGTTCAGGGTCCCCTTTTTCATGTTCTGTTCTCCTCTCTCCGTTTACGCGAAATGCGGTCCGGGGTAGTAGGCCGTATCGCCGAGCTCCTCCTCGATCCGGAGCAACTGGTTGTACTTGGCGATCCGGTCGCTGCGGGACGCGCTGCCGGTTTTGATCTGACCTGTGCTGAGTGCCACCGCGAGGTCCGCGATGGTCGTATCCTCCGTCTCACCGCTGCGGTGGCTCATCACGCTGGTATAGCCACAGCGGGTGGCGAGCTGGACCGCCTCGATGGTCTCGGTCAGGGTGCCGATCTGGTTGACCTTGATGAGGATGGAGTTGGCCACGCCCTCCTCGATGCCGCGGCTCAGGCGCTCCACGTTGGTGACGAAGAGGTCGTCGCCGACGAGCTGGGTGTTCTCCCCAAGTGCGTCCGTCATGAGCTTCCAGGTGGCCCAGTCGTCCTCGTCACAGCCGTCCTCGATGCTGATGATCGGGTACTTGCCGCGGAGCTCCTTCCAGTAGTCCACCCATGCGGCGCCGTCCATCTGCTTGCCCACACCGGACAGGATGTACAGGCCCTTCTCCTTGTCGTAGAACTCGCTGCTGGCCGCATCGAGGGCGAGCTGGAAGTCCTCGTCGGGCTTGTAGCCGGCCTTCTCGATGGCCATCAGGATAGTATCAAGGGCCTCCTCATTGGAATTCAGGTTCGGAGCGAATCCACCCTCGTCGCCGACATTGGTGCTCAGTCCCTTCCCGGAGAGGACCTTCTTCAGGTGGTGGAACACCTCGGCGCCCATGCGCAGCCCTTCGGCGAACGTGTCCGCGCCGACCGGCATGATCATGAACTCTTGGATGTCGATGGCGTTGTCCGCATGGGAGCCGCCATTGATGATGTTCATCATGGGCACCGGCATCAGGTTGGCGTTGACGCCACCGATGTAGCGGTACAGCGGCTGGCCAAGGGAGCCCGCGGCCGCCTTGGCCACGGCCAGACTCACGCCGAGCAGGGCGTTGGCGCCCAGGTTGCCCTTGTTGTCGCTGCCGTCGAGGTCGATCAGGTAGTGGTCGATGCCGACCTGGTCGAAGATGTCCATGCCGACGAGCTCCTCCGCGATGGTCGTGTTGATGTTCTCGACGGCCTTGAGGACGCCCTTGCCGAGGTAGCGGCCGTCATCACCATCGCGCAGCTCCACGGCCTCGTGCACGCCCGTGCTGGCCCCGGATGGTACCGCGGCCCGTCCCAGGACGCCTTCCCCGGTGACGACTTCCACCTCGACGGTGGGATTGCCCCTGGAATCCAGGATTTCACGGGCGTGGATGTGATCGATGTACTGCATTAGGCGGTGTGCAAAGGGGTGTGTTGTTTGATGTGCTGGATGAACCGGTCAAAGAGGTGGCGGCTGTCGTGTGGACCCGCGCTGGCCTCAGGGTGGAACTGCACCGAGAAGACCGGCTGATCCTCGAGTTTGATGCCGGCGACCGTGCCGTCATTGAGGTGTTCGTGGGTGACCTTGACATTCGGTACCCCGGCGACGGAATCGCGGCTCACGACGAAGCCGTGGTTCTGCGAAGTGATCTCGCATTTGCCGCTCTCCAAGTCCTTGACGGGATGGTTCACCCCGCGGTGGCCCTGGAACATCTTCTCGGTCTTCAGGCCCTGGCTCAAGGCGATCAGCTGGTGTCCCAGACAGATGCCGAAAACGGGCTGCGCCAGTGCAATGATGTCGCGGATGAGGGCAATGGTATCGGGCATGGCCGACGGATCGCCGGGGCCATTTGAAATCATCCACCCCGTCGGGGCCCATTGTCGCATCTCGTCCAATGGGGTGTCCATCGGGAACTGACGGACAAAGGCACCGCGCTCCACCAGGCAGCGCGTGATGTTCTCCTTGTTGCCGAGGTCGAGCAAGGCGATGCGGACTTCGGAATCCGGATCTCCGGCATCCTCGGCTGCCTCCCGCGTCACGCGGCTCGACAACTCGAGCCCTTCCATCGATGGGGTCGCCTTGAGGCGCTCCAAAAGCTCCGCTTCCGGAGTGCCATCGCTGCTGATGAGCGCATTCATGGCTCCGCAGTCCCGGATGTGCTGGATGAGGCCGCGCGTGTCGATTTCAGCAATGCCGACGATGCCGTCCCGCTCGAGGCGGTCGGCCAGGGGTTCAATGTCCCCCACCCGGCTAGCGACTTCACTGAAGTTGCGCACGACCAACCCCGCAATCTGGGTCTGGCCGCTTTCATTCTCCTCGCCGTGCACGCCATAATTGCCGATGTGCGCCGTGGCCATGACAAGGACCTGCCCCTTGTAGCTGGGGTCGGTGAAAATTTCCTGGTAACCGTACATGCCGGTGTTGAACGCCACCTCTCCGGTGGTGGTCCCCTTGGCTCCTATGGCCAACCCTTCGAAACGGGTTCCGTCATCGAGGAGCAGGACAGCCGTGTCGGGTTGGGGGGGTGCTGGTGAATCGATCTGCGCCATCGAGGCGCGAAGATAGCCCGCATAAACAGCCCGAAAGCCCTGTTCAAGCCTTTGGATGACAACAGGCTATGAACAGATGTCCACGGGGCCCTGAACGAAAAAGGGAGGCCTTGACCGGCCTCCCTTTTCGCATTTGTGGTCAGCGACGCCTTACTCGGCAGGCTTCTCCTCCTCACCGTCTTCGGCGGGAGCGTCACCTGCGTCATCCGCGGGCGCTTCCTCGGCAGCAGCCTCAGCAGCTGGAGCCTCTTCGGCGGGCGCTTCCTCGGCAGCAGCCTCAGCAGCCGGAGCCTCCTCAGCGGGTGCTTCCTCAGCGGCAGCCTCAGCAGCCGGAGCTTCCTCGGCGGGTGCTTCCTCAGCGGCAGCCTCAGCAGCCGGAGCCTCCTCGGTGGCGGCCTCAGCAGCCTCCACGGCTACTTCCTCCACCACTTCAGCAGCAGCGGCCTCGGCTGCAGGAGCAGCAGCGGCAGCAGCACCACCTCCACGGCGGGAACGGCGGCTGCGCTTCTTCTTGGACTTGGCCTCGTTGCCGTACAGCTCGTTGAAGTCGACGAGCTCGATCATGCACATCTCGGCATTGTCACCCAGACGGTTGCCCGTGCGGACGATGCGGGTGTAGCCGCCCTCCCGGGTGGACACCTTGGGGCCGACCTCCGTGAACAGCTCGCTGACGGCATGCTTGTCCCGCAGGTAGCGGAAGCAGACGCGGCGGCTGTGGGTGCTGTCCTCCTTGGAGCGGTTCACGAGCGGCTCGACGTATCCACGCAGCGCCTTGGCCTTGGCCACGGTCGTGGTGATGCGCTTGTGCTCGATCAAGCTGCAGGCCATGTTCGCCATCATCGCCTTGCGGTGGGCGGTCTTGCGGCCGAGGTGGTTGAATTTCTTTCCGTGTCTCATGGTGACGGACGTTTATCTCCCGGATTACTCCGAGTCCAACTTGTACTTGCTGACGTTCATGCCGAATTGCAGGCCCTTGCTTTCCACGAGGTCCTCGAGCTCGGTCAGGCTCTTCTTGCCGAAGTTGCGGAACTTCAACAGGTCGTTCTTGTTGTAGGCCACCAGGTCACCGAGGCTGTCGATGTCGGCTGCCTTCAAGCAGTTCAGGGCGCGCACGCTCAGGTCCATGTCGACCAACTTGGTCTTGAGCAGGTGACGCATGTGCAGGGAGCTCTCGTCGAGTTCCTCGGCCTCATTCTTCTCCACGAAGTCGAGGGTGATGCGCTCTTCGCTGAAGAGCATGAAGTGTTCGATCAGAATGCGGGCAGCCTCCTGGAGGGCGTCCTTGGGAGCGATGGACCCGTCACACTGAAGCTCGAGGTTGAGCTTTTCGTAGTCGGTCTTCTGCTCCACACGGTAGTTCTCGATGTCGTACTTCACATTCCGGATCGGCGTGAAGATGGAATCGATGAAAATCGTGTCGACGGTCGCGTCCTCGTGCTTGTTCTCCTCGGCGGGCACGTAGCCACGGCCCTTGGAGATGCGGAGCTCCATATTGAGCTGCACGTTGGAATCGAGGTTGCAGATGACATGATCGGGGTTCATCACCTGGAAGGCGGAAGTGAACTTGCCGATGTCACCGGCCACGAAGGAATCCTGACCGCCAATGACGACGTTGACCACCTCGTGGTCGACATCCTCAATCTGGCGCTTGAAGCGGACCTGCTTGAGGTTGAGCACCATTTCGGTGACATCCTCCACCACACCCTTGATGGTGCTGAACTCGTGCTCTACACCTTCGATGCGGAGCTGCGTGATGGCATAGCCCTCCAGGCTGGAGAGCATGATGCGCCGGAGCGCGTTGCCGATGGTCACTCCGAAACCGGGCTCCAGCGGACGGAATTCGAACCGTCCGTTGAAGTCATCGGAATCGAGCATGATGACCTTGTCTGGCTGCTGAAAATCGAGAATCGCCATATCGGTAGTGCTGGGTTGTGATTACTTGCTGTAGAGCTCGACGATGAGGGATTCCTTGATGTTCTCAGGAATCTGGTCACGGCTGGGGACTGCAATGACGGTGCCGGCGAGGGCATTGCCATCCCAATCCAGCCACTCGTGGCGCTGTCCTCCGGCCGCAATGGCACCGGTGACGACCTCGAGGGACTTGGACTTCTCCCGGACGCCCACGACGTCTCCGGGACGCACGCGGTAGGATGGGATGTTCACCACACTGCCGTTGACGGTCACGTGGCGGTGGCTCACCAGCTGGCGGGCTCCACGGCGGGTGGGGCTGAGGTTCAGTCGGAAGACGACGTTGTCGAGGCGCAGCTCGCAGAACTGGAGGAGCACCTCACCCGTGATGCCGGGCTTGGCCTGGGCGCGCTCGAACATGTTGCGGAACTGGCGCTCGAGGATGCCGTAGGTGTACTTGGCCTTCTGCTTCTCGGCGAGCTGGACGGAATACTCGGATTCCTTCTTGCGGCGGCGGTTCGGGCCGTGCTGGCCGGGTCCGTAAGGACGGCGCTCGAGTGCCTTGTCCGGGCCGAAGATGGCCTCCTTGAAGCGGCGGGTGATTTTGGACTTGGGTCCGCGGTAACGTGCCATGTGGTCTTGCTTGTTTCTTTCGGTTCCCTGGAATCAGACGCGGCGGTGCTTGGGAGGGCGGCAGCCGTTGTGCGGCATCGGGGTGATGTCCACGATTTCGGTCACTTCGATCCCCATGTTGTGGAGGGTCCGGATGGCGCTCTCACGACCGCTGCCGGGGCCCTTCACGAATACCTTGACCTTCTTCAGCCCATATTCCATGGCTTCCTTTCCGCAATCCTCTGCTGCGCACTGGGCAGCGTAAGGCGTGTTCTTCTTCGAACCGCGGAATCCCATCTTGCCCGAGCTGGACCAGGAGATGACCTGTCCGGTGGCATTGGTGAGGGAAATGATGATGTTGTTGAAGGAGGCGTGGATGTGGGCCTGGCCCATGGCATCCACTTTGACCTTCTTCTTCGACTTCTTGGTGGTCTTGGCCATTGTGTTGGGGAGTTGATCGATTCTGCGTTCCGGGTCAGGAACAGTGAATTACTTCTTCTTGTTGGCGACGGTCTTCCGCTTGCCCTTACGGGTACGGGAGTTGTTCTTGGTGCGCTGGCCGCGGAGGGGCAGGCCGAGACGGTGGCGGATGCCGCGCTGGCAACCAATGTCCATCAGGCGCTTGATGTTCATCTGCACTTCCGAGCGGAGCTCACCTTCAACGCGGATCTCGGAGATGATCTCGCGGATCTTGGTGATTTCCTCGTCGCTCCAATCCTGGACGCGCTTGTCCTCGGAAACGGAGGCTTGGGTGAGAATGTCCGCGGCGCGGGAGCGTCCGATGCCGTAGACATAGGTCAGGGCAATCACTCCACGCTTGTTCCGGGGGATGTCGATACCGGCGATACGGGCCATGGCGAATCAGTTTAAGCGACGGGGATCAACCCTGGCGCTGCTTGAATTTTGGGTTCTTCTTGTTGATGACGAAGAGTCGCCCCTTGCGGCGGACGATCTTGCAATCCGCAGAGCGGACTTTGAGGGAAGCACGGGTCTTCATGACAGTCTGTATTCTTACTTGTATCGGAACGAAATGCGGCCCTTGCTCAGGTCGTAGGGACTCATGTCCACACGGACCCGGTCGCCCGGGAGGATCTTGATGTAGAACTTCCTCATCTTCCCGGAGATGTGCGCCGTGATGACGTGCCCATTCTCGAGCTCCACGCGGAACATGGCGTTCCCGAGTGCTTCGGTGATGGTTCCGTCCTGCGTGATCGACGCTTGCTTGGCCATGGATGTCTGTTTTCGTTTCCTATTTGATGTGACGCCTCAATCCTGCTGCACTGCCCCAAGGGCCTCCTCAATCCATTTGAATGTCGAAAGAACTTCCGCCTTCCCCTCGCGCACGACAACGTCGTGTTCGAAGTGGGCGCTGGGCAGACCGTCCGCCGTGGCGATGGTCCAACCGTCACTCTCCTGCACTACTTCCTTCCGTCCGAGGTTGATCATCGGCTCGATGGCCAGGACCATGCCCTCCACCAACTTGACGCCGTTGCCCGGTCGTCCGTAGTTGGGGACTTCCGGCGGCTCATGGAGGTTGGAACCGACCCCGTGGCCGACCAGCTCGCGGACCACTCCGAAGCCCTCGGCCTCGGCGTGTTCCTGGACCGCCCATCCGATGTCGCCGATGCGGTTGCCCGCGATGGCTTCCTCGATGGCGTCCTCAAGGCACTCCTGCGTCACCTTGAGCAGGTGGCGCACTTCGGGACGGACATCCCCCACCATGAAAGTGTAGGCGCTGTCCCCGTAGTACCCTTCCTTGAGCACCCCGCAGTCAATGGACACTATGTCCCCTTCCTGCAGCGGGTCGTCACTGGGAATCCCGTGGACCACGTGGTGGTTCACGGAAGTGCAGAGCGTGGCGGGGAATCCGTTGTATCCCTTGAACCCCGGCTCGGCGCCGTGGTCCCGGATGAACGTTTCCGCCACCCGATCCAGTTCCGTGGTGGTCACCCCGGGCTGGATCAGCTTGGCCAATTCGGCCAAGGTTCTTCCGACAAGCAAAGAACTCGTCCGGAGAAGCTCGATTTCGGATTCGGTGCGAACCTGTATCCGTCCTCTTGCCATCCGATCAGCCTGCCATTCCGCTCACACTCGTCCCTTGGCGGCCCCGGAGCTTTCCGGATTCCATGAGGGAGTCGTATTGACGGGACAACAGGTAGCTTTCAATTTGCTGGAGGGTGTCGAGGATGACACCCACCATGATCAACAGCGACGTTCCGCCGAAGAAGATGCTGAAGGCCTGAGCGTGGGTCAGGTTCAGCGTGAAGACGATGGCCGGCAGAACGGCGATCAGTCCAAGGAAGATGGCGCCCGGCAGGGTGATCTTGGAGATCACGTTGTCGAGGAATTCCATCGTCGGACGACCGGGCTTCACACCGGGCACGAAGTTGTTCTGGCGCTTCAGGTCATCCGCCATCTGCTGGGGATTGACCGTGATGGCCGTGTAGAAGTACGTGAAGGCCACGATCATCAGGAAGAACAACAGGTTGTACCAGAAACCGTTGAAGTCCCCGAGGGCAATGAGCACCTCGTTGTCGGCCAGGCTTTCGTTCTGCGTCAGGTAGAGCGGAACGAACATGATCGCCTGGGCGAAGATGATGGGCATCACACCGCTGGAGTTGACCTTCAGCGGGATGTAGCTGCGGGCGGCCGCTCCCTTGGGGAGGTAGGTCGCGCCGGCATTGGCCTGCAGGCTCGTCATCTCCACCGGCACCTTGCGCACCGCCTGAACGAGGGCCACGGAAGCACCGATGACCACGAGCAACGCTGCAATCTCCACGAGGAAGAAGTAGAAGTTGGTGTCGGGGTGGTTGAACTCCTGGATGATGGCCTGCGGGAAGGTCGCGATGATTCCGATCATGATCAGGAGGCTGATGCCATTGCCCACACCACGCTCCGTAATCCGCTCGCCGAGGTACATGATGAGGAGCGTGGAGGAGGTCAGGATCAGCACGGCGCTGAACCACCAAAAGCTCGAAGGGTCCGCCACGGCACCCGGAACGGACACCACAGTGGAGGCCAGGTATCCCGGGGCCTGCACCAGCGTGATGGCGATGGTGAGGAAACGGGTCCACTGGTTGATCTTCTTCCTGCCGCTTTCTCCTTCGGCCTGCATCTTTTGGATGGTCGGCACGGCGAGGCCCATCAACTGCATGATGATGCTCGCGGAGATGTAGGGCATGATGCCCAGGGCGAAGATGGAGGCGCGGGAGAAGGCACCACCCGTGAACAAGGACAGGATGCTGCCGAGTCCACCTCCACCGAGTGCGCTCATCTGCTCCTGCAGGGCGTCACTGTCGACACCCGGGATGACGATGAAGCTACCGATGCGGTAGACCAGGATGAACCCGAAAGTGATGCCGAGGCGCTTACGCAGTTCCTCGTGGGCCCAGATGTCCCGGAGTTTCTTGAAAAAACGACCCATGATCAGGAAATGGCTTCAATGCTTCCACCGGCACCTTCGATGGCGGCCTGGGCGGAGGCGGAGAATTTGTGGGCGGCCACCTTGACGCCGGACTTCAGCTCACCGCGACCAAGGATCTTCACGAGGTCCTTCTTCTGGGCGAGTCCGTTGTCCACGAGGGCTTCAAACGTGACTTCCTTCAACTTCTTGCGGTCGATGAGCTCCTGGAGGGTGTCCAGGTTGATGCCCTTGTACTCGACGCGGTTCGGGTTCTTGAAACCGAACTTGGGCACACGGCGCTGGAGCGGCATCTGTCCGCCCTCGAATCCGATTTTGGACTTGTAGCCGGAACGAGACTTCGCGCCCTTGTGACCGCGGGTAGAGGTTCCTCCGTGTCCGGAGCCCTCACCACGACCAACTCGCTTGCGCTGCTTTGTGGAACCCTTTGCCGGCTTGAGGCTGTTGAGATTCATGTTGTGCTGGTTGGGGATTATTGTTCAACCTTGACGAGGTGGCTCACTTTGCGCACCATGCCCAGGATTTGGGGGGTGGCTTCGTGCTCCACGGGGTTGTTGAGCTTCTTGATGCCGAGCGCCTGAAGGGTCAGCTTCTGGCGCTTGGGACGGTTGATGGCACTGCGTACCTGGGTGATCTTGATCTTGGCCATGGTGCTCATCCGTTGAAAACGCGATCGACAGAGATGCCACGCAGCTCCGCAACATCGGACGCGCTGCGCATCATCGTGAGGGCTTTGAAGGTGGCCTTGACCACATTACCCGTGTTGGAGGATCCGAGGGACTTGGCCAGGACGTCCTTGATGCCGGCGCTCTCGAGCACGGCGCGCATGGCGCCACCCGCGATCACACCCGTACCCGGCGTGGCGGGCTTGACCAGCACACGGGCTCCGGCGAAGACCGCCTCCTGTGCATGGGGAACGGTGCCGTTGATGACGGGCACCTCAACCATGTTCTTCTTGGCGTCCTCGATGCCCTTCTGGATGGCGGTCACCACCTCGCGGCTGCGGCCGGATCCATGGCCCACCTTGCCCTTCTCATCGCCAACGACGACGATGCCGGTGAAGGTGAACGTACGTCCACCCTTGGTGGTCTTGGTCGAACGGTTGATCGTGACCAAGCGGTCCTTGATGTCGCTCTCGGGCTGATTGTTGTCCCGATCGTTGCGCCGACGGTTGTTGTTGTCTCTCATGATGGCTTCAGAATTGGAGACCGCCTTCGCGAGCGGCGTCTGCGAGGTTCTTCACCCGGCCGTGGTAGAGGTAGCCATTGCGGTCGAAGACCACACTGTCGATGCCGGCGGCCTTGGCGGCCTCGGCAATCTTGGTACCGACCAGTTTGGCCTGCTCGATCTTGGCCACACCCTGTGACTCGGGAATCGCCCGTGAGCTGGCGCTCGCGAGGGTCTTTCCGGACAGGTCGTCCACGATTTGGGCGTAGATCTGCTTGTTGGAGCGGAACACGGACAGGCGGGGACGCTCTGCGGTGCCACTGATCTTGCCACGGATGCGCGCCTTGATGCGCATGCGGGTCTTGAGTTTCTTGCTTGCTACAGACATGGCGGATGCGATTACTTGGCCGCGGACTTGCCGGCCTTGCGGCGGATGTATTCGTCGGTGAAACGGACACCCTTGCCCTTGTAGGGCTCCGGCTTCCGGAGGGAGCGGATCTTGGCGGCGACCGTGCCGAGGAGCTGCTTGTCGTGGCTCTCGAGGGTCACCTTGGGATTGGATCCCTTGGCGGACTCCGCTGCCACTTTGATCTCCTTCGGCAATTCGATGATGATGGGGTGGCTGTATCCCAAGGCCAGGGTCAATTGCTGACCGGCTGCCTGGGCACGGAAACCGACACCCACCAGCTCCAACTCCTTCTTGTAACCGTTGGTCACACCTTCCACCATTCCGGCGCAGAGTGAACGGTACAGTCCGTGCTTGGCGCGGTGGTCGGGCTGGTCGCTGGAGCGGGTGAACAACACCTCGTTCTCCTCAACGGTAACACCGATGGCGGTGTCGAACTTCTGTTCGAGCTCACCCTTGGGGCCCTTCACCTTGATCACACCGGGCTCCACCGTAACGGTGACGCCGGATGGGATGGCAACGGGAGCTTTTCCGATTCTGGACATGGTCGTTCCTGTTTCTTTGGTTCAGTACACGTAACAGAGGACCTCGCCTCCGACGTTCATGTGCTTGGCCTCCTTGTCCGTCATCACGCCCTTGGACGTACTGAGGATGGAAATGCCCAAGCCGTTGAGGATGCGCGGCAGGTCATCGGCACCGCGGTAGGTGCGCAGACCCGGCTTGCTCATCCGCTGCATCTCGGTGATGGCCGGACGGCGCGTCTTCGGGTGGTACTTCAAGGCCACCTTGATGGTGCCCTGGGGACCGTCCTCCACAAACTTGTAGCTGAGGATATAACCCTTGTCGAAGAGGATCTTGGTGATCTCCTTCTTGATGTTGGACGCGGGGATCTCCACCACTTTGTGGCCGGCCATCTGGCCGTTGCGGATGCGCGTCAGGAAATCGGCGATAGGATCAGAATGCATGGCTTACCAGCTTGCTTTTTTCACACCCGGGATCTTGCCTTCGAGTGCCATTTCACGGAACGTCACACGGCTGATGCCGAACTGGCGCATGTAGCCGCGGGGACGGCCGGTCAGTTGGCACCGGTTGTGCAGGCGCACCGGGGAAGAGTTCTTCGGGAGCTTCTGCAGGGCGTCCCAGTCGCCCGCCTCCTTCAACGCCTTGCGCTTGGCGGCGTAACGTGCGACGAGGCGCTCACGCTTGCGCTCGCGCGCTTTCATGGATTCCTTGGCCATATCAGTTCTTCTTGAAGGGGAAACCGAACGCGGCGAGGAGCTCCTTGGCTTCCTCATTGGTCCGGGCATTGGTGACGATGGTGATGTGCATGCCGTTGAGGTGCTTCACCTTGTCGAGGTCGATTTCCGGGAAAATGATTTGCTCCTGGACGCCGAAGCTGAAGTTGCCGCGGCCATCGAAGCCGGACGCCTTCACACCCTGGAAGTCGCGGGTACGCGGCAGGGCAACGTTGATCAGGCGGTCGAGGAACTCGTACATGCGCTCACGGCGCAAGGTCACCCGTGCACCCACAGGCATGCCCTTACGGAGCTTGAAGTTCGAGACGTCCTTCGTGGAATACGTCGCCACGGCCTTCTGACCGGTGATTTGGGCGAGCTCCTCGAGGGCGCCATCCACAATCTTGCGGTCTGCGATGGCCTTGCCCAGACCTTGATTCAGGCAAATCTTCTCGATTTTGGGCACCTGCATGAAGCTCTTGTATTCGAAGCGCTCCTGGAGCTTGGGTACGACTTCATCGTCGTACTGATGCTTGAGTCGGGGTACGTAGCTCATCAGTTCAGCGTTTGATCGGATTTCTTGCTGTAGCGGACCAGCTTGCCATCGTCTCCGCGGCGGCGTCCGACGCGGGTGGCGTTGCCGTTACCGTCCACCAGCATCACATTGGAGATGTGGATGGGGGCTTCCTTCTTTTCGATGCCGCCCTGGGGATTGGCCGGGCTCGGCTTGACGTGCTTGGTCACCACGTTGACGCTCTCAACGAGCACACGGTCGTCCTTGCGCAACACCTGCATGACCGTGCCGGTCTTGCCCTTGTTGCCGCCTGCGATCACCTTCACGGTATCGCCCTTCTTGATTTTGACGCGCTTGTACATGGTCCTGTGGTTAGAGCACCTCCGGTGCGAGGGAGACGATTTTCATGAAGTCCTTCTCGCGCAGCTCACGGGCCACCGGCCCGAAAATGCGCGTACCGCGGATCTCGCCCGTGGCATTGAGGAGGACGCAGGCGTTGTCATCGAAGCGGATGTAGGATCCGTCGGGACGACGAACCGCCTTCTTGGTGCGCACGATGACCGCCTTGCTGACGGTACCCTTCTTCACGCCGCCATTCGGTGCCGCATCCTTGACGGTGACGACCACCTTGTCGCCGATGCTGGCGTAGCGCCGGCGCGTACCACCGAGCACGCGGATGCACAACACTTCGCGTGCTCCACTGTTGTCGGCGACCGCCATCCGGGATTCTTGCTGGATCATGGCTCTTCAGTTTTCTTATTGGACGACCCCTGGATTACTTGGCCCTTTCGACCACCTCCACGAGGCGCCAGCACTTGTTCTTGCTCAGCGGGCGCGTCTCCATGATGCGCACCGTATCGCCGATGCCGCAGGTCTCCTGCTCATCGTGTGCGGTGAACTTCCGGGTGCGCTTCACGAACTTGGAGTACTTGGGGTGCTTCTCCTTGTACTCGACCGTCACCGTGATGGTCTTCTGCATCTTGTTGGAGGTGACGATGCCCTGACGCACCTTCCGGAGGTTGCGCTTGTCCGTGGACTGCTCGGTTGCGGTTTGCTCGGCGGTCATGACTTCTGTTCTTCTGCTTTGGCGTTCTTGCGTGCGTTGAGCTCCGTCAACATGCGTGCGATGTCGCGGCGCTTCTGGCGCAGCTGGAACGGGCTCTCGAGGCCCGCAATGGTGTGGTTGAAACGCAGCTTCTGCAGGGCTTCACGCTCTGCGTCGATGCGCTCCTTGAGATCGAGGTCGCTCAGACCGGTGATTTCGTTCATCTTCATGATTCCCTCGATTGATCAGTTGTCGTGGCGGGCTACGAAACGGCAGCGCACGGAGAGCTTCTGTGCACCGAGGCGCAGCGCCTCCTGTGCGATGGCCTCGGACACACCGTCCACTTCGAAGAGGACGCGGCCGGGCTTGACCGGAGCCACCCAGTGGCTGACGGCACCCTTACCCTTACCCATACGCACCTCGAGCGGCTTGCTGGTAATCGGCTTGTCCGGGAAAATCCGGATCCACACCTGGCCCTCACGCTTCATGTAGCGGTTGATGGCGATACGGGCGGATTCGATCTGACGGGAGGTGATGAAACCCATATCCGTCGTCTTGATGGCGAAGGTGCCATAGGCGATGCTGCTTCCACGCTGGGCGAGGCCGCGGACGCGGCCCTTCTGCATCTTCCTGTATTTCGTTCTTTTCGGCTGAAGCATGATACTGGGCTTTAGCTGCGGGGTTCACGGCGGCGGCGGCGGCGCTCCGGACGATCGCCTCCGCGACCTCCACGTGCGCCTCCACGCTTGTCTTCTTTGCTCGGGTCGGCCGGGCTGAGGTCGGGCTTGCCGTAGACCTCACCACGGAACACCCAAACCTTCACGCCGATGCGGCCATAGGTCGTGTGGGCTTCCACCAACGCGTAATCGATGTCGGCACGGAACGTGTGCAGGGGCACACGGCCCTCCATGAAGGTCTCGGAACGGGCAATCTCCGCACCGTTGAGACGACCGGCGATGCCGATCTTGATGCCTTCGGCACCCATGCGCATGGAGCTCGCGATGGACATCTTGATGGCCCGGCGGTAGCTGATTCGCGCCTCGAGTTGACGTGCCACGCTCTCTGCCACGAGGCGGGCATCGAGTTCGGGACGCTTGATCTCGAAGATGTTAATCTGGATCTCCTTCTTGGTGAGCTTCTTGAGCTCCTCACGCAACTTGTCGACCTCCTGGCCGCCCTTGCCGATGATGACACCGGGACGGGCCGTGTGGATGGTGACCGTCACCAACTTCATGGTGCGCTCGATGACCACGCGGGAGACGCTCGCCTTAACGAGTCGTGCACGCAGGTATTTGCGGATCTTGTCGTCCTCGACAATCTTGTCGACGTAGCTCTTGCCTCCGTACCAATTGGAGTCCCATCCCTTGATGAAACCGAGGCGGTTGCCGGTGGGGTGTGTCTTCTGTCCCATTACTTCTTCAGGCTATCGACGATCAACGTCACGTGGTTGGAACGCTTGCGGATGCGGTGTGCACGTCCCTGGGGTGCCGGCTGGATGCGCTTGAGCATGCGGCCGCCGTCGACGCGGATTTCACTCACGTACAGGCCGGAATCCTCCGGGCGTGAGCCTTCGTTCTTGGCTTCCCAGTTGGCGATGGCCGAGCGCAACAGCTTCTCCAGGCGGCCGGAGGCCTCCTTCGGGCTGAACTTGAGGATGTTCAAGGCGCTCACCACGTCCTTTCCGCGGATGGTGTCGGCCACCAAGCGCATCTTCCGGGGTGAGGTCGGGCAATCGTTCAGCTTGGCAATGGCCGTGCGGTCCATCACCTCCTTGCGGGCTGCGGCTGCGTTTCTCTTACGTGCTCCCATGGTTCTGGTGATTGCAGGCCGTCAACGACGTCCCTTGTCTTTTTTGTTGTCAGCGTGACCGCGGAAAGTGCGGGTCGGAGAGAACTCACCGAGCTTGTGGCCTACCATGTTCTCGGTGACGAACACCGGGATGAACTGGCGGCCGTTGTGCACGGCGATGGTCAGGCCGACGAATTCCGGCGTGATCATGCTGGCGCGGCTCCAGGTCTTGATGACCGACTTCTTGCCGCTTTCCTGCATGGCCTCTACACGCTGCAGGAGCTTGTAGTGGACGAAGGGGGGTTTCTTGAGCGAACGTGCCATGTCTTACTTCTTGCGGCGTTCGATGATGTACTTGGACGAATGCTTCTGCTTGTCGCGGGTCTTGTAACCCTTGGCAGGCATGCCATTGCGGCTGCGCGGGTGGCCACCGGCGTTGCGGCCCTCTCCACCACCCATCGGGTGGTCGACCGGGTTCATGACCACACCACGGACGCGGGGGCGGCGGCCCAGCCAGCGGCTGCGGCCGGCCTTGCCGGACACCTGCTGGTTGTGCTCGCTGTTGCCGACGCTGCCGATGGTGGCCAGGCAGGTGGTCAGAATCATGCGCACTTCACCGCTCGGCAAGGCGATGATGGCATACTTGCCATCACGGGCCTTGAGCTGGGCGGAGGCTCCGGCGGAACGGGCGATGTTGGCGCCACGGCCGGGGTGCAGCTCGATGTTGTGGATCATGGTTCCCAACGGGATGTCCGCGAGGAAGAGGGCGTTGCCCACTTCGGGGGCGGCCTTCTCACCGCTCATGACCTTCTGTCCGACCTGCAGGCCCTCGGGGGCCACGATGTAGCGCTTCTCGCCGTCCTTGTATTGGACAAGGGCGATGCGGGCGCTGCGGTTCGGATCGTACTCGATGGTCAGGACCTCGGCGGCCATGCCGTGCTTGTCGCGCTTGAAGTCGATTACGCGGTACATCCGCTTGTGACCGCCACCGCGGTAGCGCATGGTCATCTTACCGTCATTGTTCCGGCCTCCGCGCTTCTTGAGCGGCTCCAGCAACGGCTTGTGCGGCTTGTCGGTCGTGATGTTGTCGAACTTCGACAACACCTTGTGCCGCATGCCGGGCGTGATGGGGTTGAACTTGCGTACTGCCATGGTCCCTTAGATGTTCTCGTAGAAGTCGATGGTGTCACCGTCCACGAGCCGGACGATGGCCTTCTTGTAGCACTCGGAGCGCCCGCGCAGGATGCCCGTGCGGGTGAAACGGCTCCGGACCTTTCCGTCGACGCGCATGGTGCGCACGCCGGCCACGGTCACGCCGTAGGTCTGCTCGACCGCGTCCTTGATCTCGTGCTTGTTGGCGTCGTCGTTCACCACGAACCCGTAGGCGTTGATGCGCTCGCTCTCGGCGGTCATCTTCTCGGTGATCAACGGCTTGATGAGGATGTTCTTCATGGCTCAGGCGGTGAGGATGCCGGTGATGACCTCGTGGGCGTTGTCCACGAAGACGATGTTCTGGCAATTCATGATGTCGTACGTGCTCAGGTCACCGGCCGTCATGACACGGTGCTTGGGCAGGTTGCGGCTGCTGAGGTAGAGGGCGCGGCTCTGCTCCGGCACGACCACGAGGGTCTTCTGTTCGGAGAGGCCGAGCTTGCCGAAGGTGCCGAGGAGGTCCTTGGTCCTGGGGGTGTCCATGGACAGGCCCTTGACGATGCGGATGCCATCCTTCTCCTTGGCCTTGTAGGCCAGGGCGCTCTTGCGGGCGAGCTTGGTCACCTTCTTGTTGAGCTTGATGTCGTAATTGCGCGGGCGGGGACCGAAAACAGTACCTCCTCCTTTGAACAAGGGGTTCTTCAGCGAACCTGCACGGGCTCCACCCGTACCCTTCTGCTTCTTGATCTTCCGGGTCGAACCTTTGATCTCGGCACGTTCCTTGGCCTTGTGCGTACCCTGGCGCTGGGCGGCGAGGTAGCGCTTGACGTCCAGGTAGATGGCGTGGTCGTTCGGCTCGATGCCGAAGACGTCCTTGCTCAGATCCTCACTGGCGGTCTTCTTGCCTTCCGTATTGTAAACGTCGACTTTCATGACTTAGGCTTCAGGCTTGCGAACGATGACGGTGGCACCCTTGTGGCCCGGGACGGCGCCCTTCACCACGATCAGTCCTTCCTCGGACATGACCTTGAGTACCTGCAGATTTTCGATGGTCACTTGACCGTTGCCCATCTGGCCCGCCATGCGCATGCCCTTGTAGACACGAGCGGGCGTAGAGGCCGCACCGATGGAACCGGGGGCGCGCATGCGGTTGTGCTGACCGTGGGTGGCCTGACCGACACCGCCGAAACCGTGGCGGCGGACAACACCTTGGAATCCACGACCCTTGCTGGTGCCTACGACGGAGACGAATTCACCTTCGGCAAAAACGTCTTCGATCTTGACCTGGTCGCCGGGGTTGTAGTCCTGTGCGTAGCCGGAGAACTCGGCGAGGTGCTGCTTGGCATGCACCCCGGCCTTCTTGAAGTGACCGGCCATGGCCTTCGTGGTCCGGTTCTCCTTGCGGTCGCCGTAACCCAGTTGTACGGCATCGTAGCCGTCCTTGTCGGCGGTCTTGACCTGGGTCACCACGCAGGGTCCCACCTCAAGCACGGTACAGGGAAGGTTCTTGCCCTCCTCGCTGTACATGCTGGTCATACCGACTTTTTTTCCAATCAATCCGGGCATGTCCGTCAGACTTTGATTTCAACTTCGACACCGCTCGGGAGCTCGAGGCGCATGAGCGCGTCGACCGTAGCGGATGAATTGCTGTAGATGTCCAGCAGGCGCTTGTAGGCGCTGAGCTCGAACTGTTCACGCGACTTCTTGTTCACGTGCGGCGAACGCAGCACGGTGTAGATGCGCTGGTGCGTGGGCAGCGGAATGGGACCACTGACGACGGCGCCCGTGGACTTGACCGTCTTCACGATCTTCTCTGCGGACTTGTCGACCAGGTTGTGGTCGTAGCTCTTGAGCTTGATGCGGATCTTCTGGGCCATCTCTTGTTCTATTACTTGCCTTGGGCCTCTGCGATGACGGCCTCCGACACGTTGTTCGGGGCTTCACTGTAGTGACTGAACGTCATGCTGCTGTCGGCGCGACCGGAGGTCAGCGTACGCAGGTCGGTCACGTAACCGAACATTTCGCTCAGCGGCACCTTGGCCTTGATGACGGTCTTGCCACCGCGCTCGTCGGTGCCTTCAACCATGCCGCGGCGCTTGTTCAAGTCACCGATGACGTCACCCATGTTCGCCTCCGGGGTGCGAACCTCGAGGGACATGATGGGCTCCAAAATCTTAGGGTTGCAGTTCTTGATGGCGTTGCGGTAAGCCATCTTGGCCGCCAACTCGAAGGAGAGCTGGTCGGAGTCGACCGCGTGGAACGAACCGTCCATCAACTCGACGGACATGCTGTCCATCGGGTAGCCGGCGAGCACACCGGTGACCATCGCGTCCTTGAAACCCTTCTCCACGGAGGGGACGAATTCCTTCGGGACGTTACCGCCCTTCACGGAGTTGGAGAAGACGAGACCTTCCTCCTCCGGATTCGGAGACGGACCGATCTTGACAATGATGTCGGCGAACTTACCGCGACCACCGGACTGCTTCTTGTAAACCTCGCGGTGCTGGACCTCACCGAAGATGGCCTCTTTGTAGGCCACCTGGGGCTGCCCCTGGTTGCACTCGACCTTGAACTCGCGCTTCAGGCGGTCCACGAGGACATCGAGGTGCAGCTCACCCATGCCGGAGATTACGGTCTGCCCGCTGTCCTCATCGGTGTGCACGCGGAACGTGGGATCCTCCTCGGAGAGCTTGGCCAATCCGTTTCCGAGCTTGTCAATGTCCGCCTGGGACTTCGGCTCGATGGCGATACCAATCACCGGGTCGGGGAAGGTCATGCTCTCCAGCGTGATGGGGTGGCCCTCGGCGCAGAGCGTATCGCCCGTGCGGATGTCCTTGAAGCCGACCACGGCACCGATGTCTCCTGCTTCGAGCTGGTCGATCGGGTTCTGCTTGTTGGAGTGCATCTGGAAGATGCGGCTGATGCGCTCCTTCTTGTCGGAACGGGTGTTCTTGACGTAGGAGCCAGCGGGCAGGATGCCGGAGTATGCGCGCACGAAGCAGAGACGGCCAACGAACGGGTCGGTGGCAATTTTGAAGGCGAGGCCGGAGAACGGCTCGTCCGGATCGCTGTGGCGAACCACCTGCTCCTCCTCATTGTCGGGGTTCATACCGACAATCTCACCGATATCGTAGGGAGACGGGAGGTAACGCATGACCGCGTCGAGCATGGTCTGCACGCCCTTGTTCTTGAAGGCGGAGCCGCAAAGCATCGGGGTGATGTCCATGGCGATGGTGGCCTTGCGGATGGCATTGACCATCTCGGCCTCCGTGATGCTGTCGGGATCCTCGAAGAACTTCTCCATGAGGCTGTCGTCCTGCTCGGCGACCGCCTCGACCAGCTTCTCGCGGTACTCGTTCACGGTGTCGACCAGGTCGTCCGGGACCGGCACCTCGGTAAAGGTCATGCCCTTGTCCTCCTCGTTCCAGACCATGGCCTTGCCCGTGAGCAGGTCGACAACCCCTTTAAAGTCATCCTCGGCGCCGATCGGCACCTGCAGCGGAACGGGGTTGGCACCCAGCATCTCGCGGATTTGCTCGAGCACGTTGAAGAAGTCGGCACCGGAACGGTCCATCTTGTTCACGAAGCCGATGCGCGGGACGTTGTACTTGTCAGCGAGGCCCCAGTTGGTCTCGGACTGCGGCTCCACGCCGGACACGGCGCAGAACAGACCCACGGCTCCGTCGAGGACGCGCAGGGAACGCTCCACCTCCACGGTGAAGTCTACGTGTCCCGGGGTGTCGATGATGTTGATCCGGTAATCCTGGTCTTCGAACTTCCAGAAGCAGGTGGTGGCAGCGGACGTGATCGTGATGCCGCGCTCTTGCTCCTGCTCCATCCAGTCCATGGTGGCAGCACCGTCGTGCACCTCACCAATCTTGTGGGAGATACCCGTGTAGTACAGGATGCGCTCCGTCGTGGTCGTCTTTCCGGCGTCCACGTGGGCCATGATGCCGATGTTGCGCGTAAAGTTGAGGTCCCTCTTGGACATGATTTCGGAGGTGGTGGTGTGGGTGGTGTGTCTTGATCAGAACCGGAAGTGGGAGAAGGCCTTGTTGGCTTCAGCCATCCGGTGGGTGTCTTCCTTCTTCTTGAAGGTGGCGCCTTCGCCCTTGTTCGCTGCGATGATCTCGGCGGCAAGGCGGTCGGCCATGGTCTTCTCGTTGCGGAGGCGGGCGTAGCTGATGATCCACTTCACCGCCATGCTGCGCTTGCGGCTGTCGCGGATCGGCTGGGGAATCTGGAAGGTGGCACCACCAACACGGCGGCTGCGCACCTCGACGTTCGGGGTCACGGCATCCACAGCTTGCTTCCACTGCTCGAGTCCATCTTCTCCCGTGCGCTCCGTCACCTTGTCGATGGCGGTGTAGAAGATGTCGAAAGCGGTGCTCTTCTTGCCCTTGAGCATGAGGTTGTTCACGAAGTACGTGACGTCGGTGTCGTTGAACCGGGGATCCGGAATCAGCGGATGCTTTTTGGCTTGTCTACGGCGCATGGCAGATTACTTCTTGGGGCGCTTGGTTCCGTACTTCGAACGACGCTGGTTGCGGCCTTCCACACCGGCGGTGTCCAGTGCTCCACGAACGATGTGGTAGCGGACACCCGGCAGGTCCTTTACACGTCCTCCGCGGACGAGCACGATGCTGTGCTCCTGGAGGTTGTGTCCTTCTCCACCGATGTAGGCGTTGACCTCGTTACCGTTGGTGAGGCGCACACGCGCGACCTTCCGCATGGCGGAGTTCGGCTTCTTCGGCGTGGTGGTGTAGACCCGGACACACACACCCCTGCGCTGGGGGCATGAGTCGAGCGCGGCGGACTTCGAGGTGTACACCTTGTCCGTACGGCCTTTGCGGATCAACTGTTGGATCGTCGGCATTGCTTGTTAATGGCGTCGTTTTCAATCAAACAAGGACAAATGCGCCCCTGCCCCATTTTTCAACGGGGGTGCAAAACTACGTGAAATGCCGGGAATTCCAACATGTAATTGTGCAGTTCATTTCACCTATCCGGGTGCACGAGGGGCAATGTGTTGGAACCCAACTCCGCTACATTTGAAAAATGCAGATGCTGGACGGATTGAACGAGGCGCAAAAGGCGGCAGCCGGGCACGTCGAAGGGCCCATGATGGTCGTCGCGGGAGCGGGTTCCGGCAAGACCCGGGTGTTGACCCACCGCATCGCCCACCTCATCGACCAGGGCGTCGACCCCTTCTCCATCCTGTCGCTCACCTTCACCAACAAGGCGGCGCGCGAGATGAAGGACAGGATCGGCCGCATCGTCGGCGACGCGGAGGCGCGCAACATCTGGATGGGCACCTTCCACTCCGTCTTCGCCCGCATCCTGCGCATCGAGTCGGACCGGATCAACTACCCCTCCAACTTCACCATCTATGACACTACGGAAAGCCGCAATGTCATAAAGGACATCATCAAGCGGGAAGGACTTGATGTTAAGCTTTACAAGCCCAATGCCATCCACAACAGGATCTCCGGGGCCAAAAACAACCTGATTTCCCCCCAGGACTATGCGGCCAACCCTGACCTCATTGGAGACGATCAGCAATCTGGCCGTCCGCGCATAGCGGAGATTTATGCCGCCTACAACCTCCGTCTTCAGCGTTCGGGTGCCATGGACTTCGATGACCTGCTGTTCAAGACCAACATTCTTCTCCGAGACTACCCGGACCTCTTGCACAAGTACCAGCAGAAATTCGCCTTCATCCTGGTCGACGAGTACCAGGACACCAACTTCGCCCAGTACATGATCATCCGCCAACTAGGTGCGGCGAGGGAAAACGTCTGCGTCGTGGGCGATGACGCGCAGAGCATCTACAGCTTCCGCGGAGCCAACATCCAGAACATCCTCAACTTCCAGCGGGACTACCCCGACTGTGTCGTCTACAAGCTTGAGCAGAACTACCGAAGCACCCAAACCATAGTTGAAGCAGCAAATTGCATCATCGCCAAAAACCAAGAGCAGATTGAGAAAACCGTTTGGACAGGAAATGAAGTCGGCAACAAAATCGACCTGCTCCGCTTCGAGGGTGATCGATACGAGGGAAGAGGTATTGCCGCCTCTATCGCCGCACTCATAAATAAGGAGGGCGCGAATCCGGAGGATATTGCCGTCCTCTACCGAACCAATTCCCAAAGTGGCGTTTTCGAGAGTTCGCTGTTCGACCTTGGCATCTTTCCCCGGGTAGTAGGGGGCCTGCCAGCACATCAGCGCAAGGAGAACAAAGACTTGATTGCCTATCTGAAGTTGGTCGCAAACCCTGATGACGATGAAAGCTTCAAACGCGCCATCAAGCTCAAGGACCCTTCAAGAAGAATCGGTGACACTACCCTTCTGAAACTGGCCACTCTCGCCGATTTGAATCAGTCCTCTATTTGGGCAGTCATCAGCAAAGCCGAGGAGAAACCCCAAGGCATCGATGCCGGCACATGGACGAGACTGCAAGGGTTCAAGGAGGAGATTGAAGCGTTCGCCATGAGGGGAAAAACCCAGAATGTGCATGAGCTCGCGGACCACATCGCGAAACAGGTGGGGCTGTTTCGGTTACTCATAAATGAGAGGACACCAGAAGCGATGGAGCGGCATGAAAACCTGATGCAGTTCATACAGAACATCGAGACCTTCGTTTTTGGAACAGGAGAAACCGGAGATGAATCCATCCGAACACTTGACGACTTCTTGGAACGCCTCGCTTTGATGACCGACGCCGATGAGAAGAGTGAAGATAACGAGAGGGTCACCTTGATGACGGTGCACGCTTCAAAGGGTCTTGAGTACAAATACGTCTACATCGTGGGGCTCGAAGACGGGCTTTTTCCGAGCCACAGAGCATTGGGAACCCGAGATGAGCTGGAGGAAGAACGTCGGCTGTTCTACGTTGCGCTAACAAGGGCTGAAAAGAAAGCCGTTCTCAGCTATGCTCTTGTGCGGGCGCGCTTTGGAAAACTCGAGCAGCAAGACCCCTCCCGCTTCCTCGAGGAAATCGATTCGAAATATCTGAATACCCCGTCCGTATCGGCCAATCGTCCAACCCCATTCGATTTTGATGCTGCCCGCTCGCAATACCATCAAATGCCGAGCATCAACCGAAACCCCTATCAAAAAAAGAGTCTCAGTGCAACAGCTTCCTCGACACCTTCGGGAAGCAAGTTCAAACGGATTGACCAAGCCACGCAACCAACCGACATTGAAGTTGACGCCGAGAAAAACCCCACTTCTTACGGAGATATCGCCCCGGGAGTGGAGGTCAAGCACGCGCGGTTCGGCAAGGGCAAGGTGCTCAAGCTCGAGGGTGAAGCCCCCAACATCAAGGCGACGGTGTTCTTCCCCTCGGCCGGCCAGAAGCAACTGCTCCTGAAATTCGCCAAGCTCGAGGTCATCGGA
>CALKUW010000089.1 GCA_937996585.1 uncultured Flavobacteriales bacterium | reverse complement strand
TCGTGGCGCGCGCGGATGCGGTTCCACCCGTAGGATCCACCTTCGACGGAGACTGCCGTTTCATCTGCATCTCCGGGACCGGTGTGCAGCACGATGCCGCCGGTCACGCCGCCGCTGCCGAGGGCGCCGCCGCCGCCGCGGACGACCTGCACGCGTTGGATGTCCTCGGGATCAATCGGTAGGTTGAGCAGGTGGTGTCCTGTATGGGGGGCGCTCCAGCGGATGCCGTCGACCCAGAGTGCAACTTGTTCGAAGGAACCGCCCCGGATGCTGAGGTCGGTCTGGGTGCCCCAGGGCCCGCGTTGCCGTGCGTCGATGCCCGGTACCGTCTCGAGCAGTCCATCCAGGGAGGGTTGGGCCGCTCCGGCAATGACCTCAGGGATGAGCGTCACGAGGTTGCGGGGTGAAGCCGCTTCCGTTTCACTGAATGTGGTTTGGATCACCGCCTCGGGAATCGAGAGGGTGTCCTGGGCGGAAGCGCGGAAGAACGGGGCAAGCAGAAGCAGGGCGAAGGGAAACCGAATCGTCATGCAGGTCAATTGTGACCGCAAGGCTACAACGGTAGCGCAGGAAGAGTTCGGTGTTCGCCGCCGTCAGGAAGTGATGTTCTCCACGGCCGTTTCCATGGAATGGACGAGGCGGTTGATTTCGCTGGTGTTGCCCGTGAAGAGGGGGGTGCGCTCGTGGAGGGACGTCGGGGTGCGGTAGAGCAGGTCATGGAGGTGGCACCGGGTGGACCCGCCGGCCTGGTGGGCGAGGAAGGCGAGGGGTTGGGCTTCATACAGCATGCGGAGCTTGCCGCCTGGCTTCTCGTCGGTACCTGGATAGAGGTAGATGCCGCCGTTGATGAGGTTGCGGTGGAAGTCGGCCACGAGGGCGCCGGTGTACCGGGCGGTCAGGCCGCGCTTCCGGCATTCCTTGATGAACGGCTTTACCCCGGCCACAGCTTCGTCGAGGTAGGACTCGTTCATGCTGTAGACCTTCGCTTGCTTCGGGAACTTCATGTCGGGGTGGGAGAGGAAGAACTCGCCGATGGAAGGGTCGTAGGTGAAGCCGTGGACGCCACATCCGGTGGAGTAAACGAGCATGGTGGAGCTGCCGTAGAGGACGTACCCGGCGGCCACAAGGTCCTTGGCCGGTTGCAGGAAGTCCTCCATGGAGGTGGGCTCCGTCAAGGGAGTCCGGCGGCGGTGGATACCGAAGATGGTGCCGACGCTGATGTTGACGTCGATGTTGGACGAGCCGTCGAGGGGATCGATGCAGACGACGTATTTGCCGTAGCCCTTGCCCTGGCCGCGCTCACTGTGGTCGACATGCATGATGCCCGGTTGTTCTTCGGAGACGATGCCACCGACCTTCAGGCAGGATTGGAGGACGCGGTGGAAGGTGTCGTCGGCGTAGACGTCGAGCTTCTGCTGGGCTTCGCCCTGCACGTTGGTGCTGCCGTTTCCATCGGGGGTGTGGGCACCCAGGATGCCCGAGAGTCCGGCACGGTTCACGTGCCGGTTGACCATCTTGGCGGCCGTCCCGATGTCGGTCAGGAGCCGTGAGAGATCACCAGTGGCGCCGGCGAATTCCGCCTGACGCGCCACAACGAATTCTTGTAGCGTGTTCGCTCCGATCATTGCAGAGAGCTTCAGTGCAAGATACGGAAAGACAGGCGGTTCTGCGGGTATGGAGGGTGTGGGCGTGGTCTTGGATGCCTGTAGGAACCGCGGAAAACAGGATGCTTGAATAGGCCGGATTCCGTCTTCAGGATGCGGACCTGAGGGCTTTTGCCAAGGTGACGAAGTCGGTGGGGCTGAGTTGCTCTGCCCGCTTTCCGATCCATTGTTCCGGGATGGAATCGGCATCGAATCCACCGGCGCGCAAGGCGTTGCGCAGGGTCTTGCGGCGCTGGCCGAACCCGGCCTTGACCGCGCGTCTCAATTGTTCGAAGTCCACATCGGGATCGGATTCCGGTGTGCGGGTCAGGCGGATGACGCCAGACTTCACTTTGGGGGGTGGAATGAACGCCTCCGGCCCAATGGTGAACGCGTATTCACATCGATAGTACACTTGAAGCAGGACCGACAGGATGCCGTAGGTCTTGGAGCCGTGCGGGGCGCAAACACGGTCGGCCACTTCCTTCTGGAACATCCCTACGCACAGGGGTACCTGGTCCCGCCATTCCAGCAAGCGGAAGAGGATCTGGCTGCTGATGTTGTAAGGGAAATTGCCTGCCAGCAGAAACGGTTGGGTGATGTCGAGGTCCTGAGGGTGGACACGCAACAGGTCTGCCGCATGAATCCGGTCATTGCCGATCCATTCCGCGTCGTGGAGGAATGCGACCGACTCACGGTCAATTTCGACCACGTGTACCGATGCACCGAACCGGTCGACCAAAGGGCGGGTCAATGCCCCCGTGCCGGGTCCCACCTCAAGGACTGCATGGTCTTCGGGCAGGTCCATGAGGGCGACCATCCTGTGGCAGACCCCCTCGTCCTTGAGGAAGTGTTGGCCCAGGTGCTTCTTGGCGGCAACCCCTTGGTCTGAGTGCGGACGTTTGCGGTTCATTGATCGCGCAATTGGCCTTTCGCGAGGACTGACATCGTGGTCCTGAATGCGAGGGCTTTCTCACCAAACAGCTTGGCCCCCTTGTCCCTCATCCCGGGGGCGAATTGGCGTTCGTACCGTTCGAAATCCGCCCGGCTGGCCAGCTCGTATTGGACGGTGTAGGTGGGTCCTATGGCGTCTTCGGTATGCAGTTCGGAGAAGGTGAATCCCAGGAAGCATCCCGTGCCGAGCATGTCGCGCAAATGTTCGTCCAACATCCACTTCATCCACTTGGAGTGAACACTTTCGTCGACAGACACTGTTACATTATATATAAGGTGTGTTTCAGCCATGTTTCGATGATTACAGGGGATACGAGAGAAAAAAATCCGGTTTCAACGATGAAAATTGGATATTTATCGAAAATTATTCCTATCTTCATGCTTCGAGAAATCTTAACCGAGATGAAACTGATTCGCTCAATCCTTCTGTCCACGTTCCTGCTGGCAGCCACATTTGGCCTCCAAGCCCAGCAAAACTATGGGATTGCATACCAAGCCGTCGCCCGTGATGCGGGTGGTGATGCTCTGGAGAATGCCACCCTTGACGTGCGTTTTACACTCCT
Source organism: uncultured Flavobacteriales bacterium (assembly GCA_937996585.1). Taxonomy (GTDB): domain Bacteria; phylum Bacteroidota; class Bacteroidia; order Flavobacteriales_D; family Sanyastnellaceae; genus UBA8752. The sequence goes on along the minus strand of CALKUW010000089.1, from coordinate 2,656 downwards.
CGATGCCGCGTCTTCCGCGGTTTGGACGGAGACCCATACCAGCGTGCTCACTGACGAGTTCGGCCTGATCAACCTCACCATCGGCAGCGTTGCCGGCGCGGAGGCTTTGGCCGGAGTCGATTGGTCAGCCGGTGGCTACTCCTTCCAAGTGGAGGTCAACAGCGGTGGCGGCTTCGCCTCCTTCGGCATGATGGCGGTGACCGCCGTCCCGGTTGCGTTGTTCGCAGCCAATGCGCCTGAGGGGACGGCCGACAGCCTCGCGGTGGCCCTCGCCCAGGAGATCGCAGACCGGGCAGCCGGTGATGCTGGTCTCGCCACGGACCTTTCGGACCTGGCCGGGTTGATTGCCACGAATACGGGCAACATCGCCACGAACGAATCGGGCATCTCCACCAATGCTTCCGCCATTGGCACCAATGCTTCGGGCATCAGCACGAATGCGGGTGACATTGCCACGAACGCTTCGGGCATCAGCACGAATTCCGGTGACATTGCCACCAACGCTTCGGGCATCAGCACGAATGCCGGTGACATTGCCACGAACGCTTCGGGTGTCAGCACGAACGCTGCCGCGATCCTCGCCAACGATGGTGACATCGCCACGAACGCTTCGGGCATCAGCACGAATGCTGGAGGTGTTTCCACGAACGCGACGGCCATTGGCACGAACGCTGCGGGCATCAGCACGAACGCAGGTGACATTGCCACCAACGCGTCGGACATCAGCACGAACGCCGGTGATATCTCGCAGTTGCAGACGGACCTCGCTTCCGAGGCTTCCGCCCGCCAATCCGAGGATGCCACGTTGCTTGGCCTGATCCAGTCCAACGACACGGACATCGCCGCGAATGCCGGTGCTGCCAGCACGAACGCCGGTGACATCTCCCAGCTGCAGACGGACCTCGCTTCCGAGGCTTCCGCTCGCCAGGCTGAGGATGCCACGTTGCTCGGTTTGATCGAGTCCAACGATGGCGACATCCTCGCCCTCAACACTTCCGTGAGCCAGTTGCAGTCCGACCTCTCCGACCTTTCGGACCTGGTCGAGGCCAACGATCACTTCGATTTCTCGGCTGGAGTGCTCACGACGGAAGGTGACATCGATAAGCTTCGGGTAGGTACGACGGTCACGATGACTGCTTCGGATGCCGCCAGTGTCCAATTGCAGGTGACGGGTAAGATCCTCACGACCAATCTCACTGTTCAGAATGACCTGACGGTGAGCGACAACATCACGGCCGGTAGCGCGTCCTTCACGGGCAACGTGCTCAGCACGGAGGCTCCGATTGCTGACGATCACCTTGCCAACAAGGGGTACGTCGACAATGTGGTCGACAACGAGATTGCCGGTTACACGCAAGCCATCACCGATGAGGAGACCCGCGCGCTTGCAGCCGAGGCTGCCCTCGATGCCCGCATCGACTCCCTCGATGGCGGCCAGAGCGGCATCATTGCTCAGGTGGCATCTGACCTCGCCGATGAGGTCGAAGCTACCAATGCGGATGTGACAAGCCTCCAGGGCCAGATCGACTCCAATGATGCAGACATCCTCGCTCTTCAAGGCGTGGACGACACGCTTGCTGCCGATGTGAATGCCAACGCCGCCGCCGCCGCCGCCAACCTCTTGGACATCCAGGGCAATGACGGCGACATCGCTACGAATGCCTCGGACATTTCCACGAATGCCGGTGCCATCACGACCCTCCAGGGCGTGGACGACACGCTCGCTGCTGATGTGAATGCCAATGCGGCAGACATCGCCTTGAACCTCGCTGCCATCCAGTCCAACGATGGCGACATCGCCACGAATGCTTCGGATATTTCCACCAACGCCAGCGCCATCACGGCCTTGCAGGATGTGGACGACACGTTGGCTCTGGACGTGAATGCCAACGCTGCTGCTGCAGCCGCCAACCTCTTGGCCATTCAGTCCAATGATGCTGACATCTCCACGAACGCCGGCAACATTTCCTCCAACGACACGGACATCGCCACAAACGCCAGCGCCATCACGGCCCTGCAGGATGTGGACGACACGCTTGCTGCTGACGTGAATGCCAACGCTGCTGCCGCAGCCGCCAACCTCTTGGCCATTCAGTCCAATGACGGTGACATCTCCACGAACGCGGGCAACATTTCCTCCAATGACACGGACATCGCCACGAACGCCAGCGCCATCACGGCCCTGCAGGATGTTGACGATACGCTGGCCCTGGATGTGAACGCCAACGCTGCTGCGATTCTCGCGAACGACGGAGACATTGTTGCGCTCCAGGCGGACATCGATGCCAATGAGACGGCCAGCAACAACGCTGATGGTACCCTCCAGTCCAATATCGACGACGAGGAGACAGCCCGCATCGCTGCGGACAACACCCTCCAGTCCAACATCGACGACGAGGAGACGGCCCGCATTGCTGCTGATGGTTACCTCCAGTCCAACATTGACGACGAGGAGACGGCCCGCATCGCTGCTGACGGCACGTTGCAGACCAACATCAATGGAGTCCAGTCCGACGTTGATCAGAATGAGCTTGACAGCGACGCTGCCGATGTGACGTTGCAGGACAACATCGACGACGAGGAGACGGCCCGCATCGCTGCCGATGGTGCTTTGCAGAGTGAACTTGATGCCAGCCAGGCTGGTGCCGGTCTCGGT
>CALKUW010000088.1 GCA_937996585.1 uncultured Flavobacteriales bacterium | reverse complement strand
CCGGAAGCCAAGTGATGTTGGCGATACCCCCCAGGTTCAGACAGGCGCCGTATCCGGAAAAGACGACCGCATCGAACAAGGGGACCAGGGGTGCCCCCTGGCCGCCGGCGGCCACATCCGCCGACCGGTAGTCGGCCACTATCGGAAGTCCCAACATCCCGCTCAGCAATTCGCCGTCCCCGATGGCCTTGGTTCCCCGACCGCCGGGCTCATGGTACCAAGTGTGTCCGCTGTAGCCTACAAGGTGCACGGGTCCGTGAGCAGGCACCCAAATCCTGAGGCATCCAGCAAGGCGGTCCGCGACCCAACGCGTCCATTCCTGTTCCAGCTGGAGGGCCTTGGCCTCGGACAAGGTATTGAGCTGGTGCATGCGTTCGGACCATTCCAGACCGTAGTCGAACCCCGTCGATTCGAGCAAGGCGACGCTCCTTCCTTCCGCGCCGATCTCGACCAGCACAACGTCAAGGCCATCACAGGACGTGCCCGACATGGTCCCGATGACCCTCCAAACCGTGTCTTCTGGACAAGACATGGGGGTGTCGTGGGTTATCTTTGTGGTCCTCACCTTACGAGAATCCTGCAATGATCCTGGAACTCACCGAAGAACAGAAAGCCGTGCGCGACGCCGCGCGGGATTTCGCCCAGAACGTCCTCAAACCCGGCGTCATCGAACGGGACAACGAACAGCGGTTCCCAGCCGATGAAGTAAAGCAGCTCGGCGAGTTGGGCTTCATGGGCATGATGGTGGATCCGAAATACGGAGGGAGCGGCATGGACACCGTAAGCTACGTGCTGGCGATGGAAGAACTGTCCCGGATCGACGCTTCCGCATCGGTTTGCGTGTCGGTCAACAATTCGCTGGTCTGCTGGGGGCTCGAAGCCTATGGCACCGAGGAGCAGAAGGAGAAATTCCTCGCCCCCCTTGCCCGGGGAGAGAAGATCGGGGCCTTCTGCCTGAGCGAGCCCGAGGCGGGAAGCGACGCCACCAGCCAGCGCACGACGGCCATCGACATGGGGGACCACTACCTCCTGAACGGCACCAAGAACTGGATCACCAACGGCGGTTCGGCCAGCACTTATCTGGTCATGGCACAAACCGATGCCGACAAGGGCCACCGTGGCATCAACTGCCTCGTCGTGGAGCGCGGTATGGAAGGCTTCATGGTCGGCGCCAAGGAAGACAAGATGGGCATCCGGGGCAGCGACACCCATACGCTGATGTTCCAGGACGTCAAGGTGCCCAAGGCCAACCGCATCGGAGACGACGGCTTCGGCTTCAAATTCGCCATGAAGACCCTGTCCGGCGGCCGCATCGGCATCGCTGCACAGGCGCTCGGCATCGCCTCCGGCGCCCTTGAGTTTGCCCTCGCGTATTCCAAGGAGCGCAAGGCCTTCGGCAAGGAAATCCACAAGCACCAGGCCATCTCCTTCAAACTGGCCGACATGGCCACCGAAGTAGAGGCGGCGCGCATGCTGTGCCTGAAAGCCGCCTGGCTCAAGGACCAGGGCCAGGACTATGACCTGGCGAGCTCCATGGCCAAGCTGTATGCTTCAGAAGTAGCCGGTCGCGTGACGGATCAGGCCGTCCAGATCCACGGAGGTTACGGCTACGTGAAGGAGTACCATGTGGAGCGGCTGATGCGCGATTCCAAGATCACGCAGATCTACGAGGGCACCAGTGAGGTCCAGCGCATCGTCATCTCCAGGGCCATCCTGCAGGACTGACCGGTTCGCTCGGGCTCCCGATCAGTCAGCGGACACCCAACGGGCCTCGGCCGTTTCGAACAACTGGGCCTGTGCGGGCGTGGCCGGTCGGGCCATGCCCTCACCGAACGTCCGGGTCTCCAGCACACCTTCCGCATTGCGGCTGATGATGGCGCTGTTCTCGATTTCCGAGCGGATCTCGAAGGCCACGGGCCGCACCCCGGATTGGAGCTCGAGCTGTACCGGCGTCCTGACGCGCCGTTGGCCGTTGCGTTTGAGCAGCATCACCACGCCGCCCTCGTCCACCGTACAGATGTAATCTTTTCGCCCGGCGCGCAAGTGCGCGATGGCCTGGACCGCAGTGCCTTTGGACTCATGGCGCCAGCCCGGCGTGGCCTCACCGAGTTTCCGGTGGTTCAGCACCCGTCCATCGGCGAGGCCGAAGAGGTACCGCTCGCGGCCATCCCCTTCGTAGTCCACCATCGCGAAACTCGTGATGGGCGTGCCGGGGCGAATGGCAAAACCAGGAATGGGCCGGCCGTCAGGATCGAGCCCGACGCCTTGCCTGGAGTCGACCAGCAGCCATTCCATGGGGCCGTCGTCATTGGCGTCAACCTCCACGACCGCGAGGACGGGAGCGTCCATTCCGTATTGCCAGAGGACCGCCCCGTCCGTTCCACGGCAGCTCACCTTGAACAGGTCGTCCTGCTCGATGATGCGGCCATCTTCCAGCCGCATGACCTCCGTGGCAAAACTGAAGGTGACATCGGCTTCCACCCCGCCCGGATCCGCATCGAGCGTTTCCTCCACTTCTTGCTCAATGGCCGGTTCTTCAACCCCGGCGGATGACATGTCCAGCCCCTGGTCCATGGACGCCGTTGAATCGGCCCTCAGAAAGAACCAGGTCGCCGCGCCCGCCAAGGAGAGGGACAAACCCAAAGCCAACCAGAAAGTAGAACCACCAGCGTTCATCCTATTCAAAATTGGCATTCAAATGACCCCGCCCGGCGTCAGTGGCGGGCATTTGCCCACGGGATGCACATGACAAATGTCATTTCGGACAATGTCCGGCATCAAATGACGGACAAGACCCCAGCGGCAGATTGCGGTCATGACCTCCAATGTTCTGCCCATACCCGCTCCCGGCACGATCGCACACGCCTGCAATCCCACCACACCAGGTTGGTTTGCCGTGGCCTCGCGTTCGGAATGGCCCGCTGCAGGTCAGGTGAAGTCCATCCATTGGATGGGGCGGAGATGGGCCTTCTTCCAGACGGAAAGAGGTCAATTGGGCCTGCTGCCGCCCACCTGCCCCCACATGGGGGCGGACATGACGGTGCGCGGCAAGGTCGTGGGCGACACGCTGCAATGCCCGTTCCACGGATTCCAATTCGACGCATCCGGTGCCTGCCGCAAAGCCGGTAACAGCAATCCCGCCTGCGGAACATGGAACATGGAAGCGCCTCTGCTGCACCGGGACGGAGATGTCCTTTTCGCATGGAACGAGGGACACAATGGGACCAAGGCCCATTGGACGCCCGTCACGGCTGCGGCAGGTGATTGGACGCCATGGACCTTCCACGCTTGGAACGACCGGACCATCACCCCGTTCAACGTCGCGGAGAATGGTGTGGACCTCCTTCATTTCTCTGAGCTGCACGGATTTCACGATGCCCGAATGGAGGCCCCTCCCAAGGTCCAACAGCACCTGATGAAGTTGTCCTATTCCGCCTACCGGAAAGGGCGCATCGGACGACATGCCGGGGTGCACGTGACCTTCGACATACAGCAACAGGGCCTCGGTCTGGCGTTGGTGGTCACCACGGTGCAGGAACTGGGGTTGCGCAGTCGGCACCTGATCATGACGACGCCCACTGTGGATGGCCGCTCCACCCTGCGCGTGGCCTCTTCGGTAGACCGCGCCTTCCGGGCTCGGAACGTGCATGCCCTCGCCACGCTCGTGCCGAAGCGCCTGCTCACCCAACTCGTTCAGGCCGCCGTGCACAAGGGATTCACCCAGGAGGTGGCAGAGGACTTGCCCATCTGGGAAAACCGCGACATGTCCGTCACGCCGAAGCCCGCCGCCGGGGACGGACCGGTCATGTTGTATCGCAAATGGGCGGCAGCCCTCAATCAACCGCCGTCATGATGGGCCTTCCCCACATACCGCCTGGCCGACCCGTGGCCGATGGCTTGCCGGTGATGGGCAGTGCGGCACCCCTCATGCGGGACCCCTTGCGCTTCTTCCTCGAGCAATATCTCGACAAGGGACCCGTCTATGAGGTGCACGCAGCAGGTCGTTCGTACGTCATCCTGGCCGGTCCCGAAGCCAATGCCTTCTTCCGCCGGCACGCCAGTACGCATTTTGATGGGGCACCCATCTACGCGCCCTATGCCCAGGACATCGGTTCGGATCACGTCCTGGTCGGCATGGAGGGCGATGCGCACCAGGCCCTGCGCAAAACCCTGCAGCCCGCCTTCGCCATGAAGGCCCTCGAATCCCGCTTCCCGAGTATGCTGGCACAGCTGAGGTCGGATGTCGCAGCCTTGGATGCCAACGTCCCGTTCCCTGTGCGCCACACCCTCGGATCATGGGCCGCCCAGGCCGCCGGCATCACCATGACCGGTTGTCCTTTTCACGGGTCCATGAGGAAGCTTTCCCGCTTCGCCCACGTTTTCCTCGGGGCAGGTGTAGGCGGATTTCCCGAGTTCATGCGGTACCTGCCATCCTACCGCAGGGCGCGCCGTGCCGGTCTCGCCTTCCTGCGCAAGCACCTGCTCCATGCAGAAGGGGGTGCTTCAGCTCCGCTCGTGAAGGCACTTCGCCAACACAGGAATACCGACGGACAGGGGCTTTCCGAGCAGGATTTGCTCGCCAATCTGCACATGCCCTATACCAACAGTTTCGTGTACGTCGGGGCACTGGCCGGATTCCTCCTGCATTTCCTCCTGCGCCACCCCGCGGCATTGGTGCAATTCCGCTCACGGTATGATCAATTGGCCGGGATGGGGCGCACGCCCGATGCCCGCGCCCTCATGGCCGACCCCTTCCTATCGGCTTGTCTGCAGGAGACCCAACGTCTCCAGCCCATCTCATTGTCCGCACCCCGCGTGGCGGCACGCGACTTCGTCTTCCAGGGACACCTCATCCGCAAGGGAGAGGCCCTGCTCATCGCCACGGCGGTCACGCATTACCTCCCCGAATTCCATTCCGATCCGGAACAATGGAAGCCGGAGCGCTTCATGGAAACGGGCACCGGAACTTCGGGAAAGGCCAATTGGTCTGGGCCCGTGGGTACCCCTCCTGAAGCCTTCATCCCCTTCGGTTTCGATGGCCACCGTTGCATCGCCGCACCCCTCGTGCGCCTCTTGACCCTGACCATGGTCGGTGAGCTGCTGTCCGCCGGAGAACTGACCGATACCCGAACAGGGGATGTGCCCCTCAAGGTGGCCCCGTTCCCTACGGTCGATGCCCAGTGGAAGGTCGACTTCAAGCGGCACCCCTCAGGAAATGCGGCTCCAATCCGGACGTGAGGCCCGCAAGCGCTCCACCCCCGCCTTGAGCAGGACGTGCCGGTTCCGCTCCAGTTCGGGGTCCTCTTTGAGGATCCGCCGTGCCACATCGCGTGCGTCCTCGAGCAGCACCCGGTCCTTGACGAGGTCGGCCACCTTGAGGTCGAGAACCCCGCTCTGCTTCGTACCCATGAGGTCACCGGGGCCCCTGAGTTCCAGGTCGACCTCGGCAATCTCGAAGCCATCCTGTGTGCGGCACATCGTCTCCAGCCTGCGGCGGGCTTCCTTGCCCAACTCCTTTCCACTCATCAGGATGCAGAAACTCTGCGCTGCACCCCGGCCCACGCGGCCGCGGAGCTGATGCATCTGACTGAGGCCGAAGCGCTCCGCACTCTCGATGACCATGACCGAGGCGTTGGGTACGTTGACCCCCACCTCGATGACCGTGGTGGCCACCATGATTTGGGTGACCCCCGAAGCGAACCGCTGCATCTCGGCGTCCTTGTCCTCCGCTTTCATTCTGCCGTGCACGATGCTCAACCGGTATTCCGGAGGAGGGAAATGGCGGGTCAGGCTTTCGTAGCCGTCCATCAGGTCCTTGTGGTCGAGCTGGGCGGATTCCTCGATGAGCGGATAGACGACATAGACCTGTCGGCCCTCCGCGATCTGGTCGCGCATGAAACCGAAGACCCCGAGCCGCTGGGCATCGGTGCGGTGAACCGTCCGAATGGGCTTGCGCCCTGGGGGCAGTTCGTCGATCACGCTGACATCCAGGTCGCCATATACTGTCATGCTGAGGGTCCTCGGGATGGGCGTGGCGGTCATTACGAGGATGTGCGGCGGAATCTTGGCCTTAGCCCAAAGCCGCGCACGCTGAGCCACCCCGAAGCGGTGTTGTTCGTCGATCACCACGAGCCCCAGGTTGTGGAAGGCGACGGCGGGCTCCAGCACCGCATGCGTTCCGATGAGCAGGTGGACGGTGCCCTCCGCGAGTCCTGCGAGGATGGGCTTCCGGTCTGCGGCCTTGACCGAACCGGTGAGGAGCTCGACCCGGACGGGCAGGTCGCCCAGCATTTCGAGGAAGCTGGCGTGGTGCTGTTGGGCCAGGATCTCGGTCGGGGCCATGATGCACGCCTGATACCCATTGTCCACGGCAATGAGGGCCGTCAACAGCGCCACCATCGTCTTGCCGCTGCCCACGTCACCCTGCAGCAGGCGGTTCATGTGCTGTCCGTTGCGGGTGTCCTCCCGGATTTCGCGGATCACGCGCTTCTGCGCACCGGTGAGCTCAAAGGGAATGCGTTCGGTGTAGAAGCGCTTGAACATGTCGCCCACCTGCGCGAACCGGGCGCCGGGCTGGTGCACGGTCTGCCGGTTGCGGTGTTGGACGAGCAACAGCTGCAGGAACAGGAACTCTTCGAATTTGAGGCGGAAGCGGGCCAATCGCTCAGCATTGGCGTCCGCCGGGCGGTGCACCTGCTCCAGCGCCGTGGCCAGGCTCGGCATGCCCCGCATGGACAGGATGGCTTCAGGCAGCGTCTCTTCGATCCACTGGTTTCCATGCAGCTTGGCCAACTGGTCGAGCAATCGGGCGATGGCCTGTCCCAACCCGTTGGAGTGCAGGCCAAAACGCCCCAGCCGCTCGGACGAGCCATAGACCGGATGAAGGGCACTGGCCGATCGGGCTTCGCGCAGGGTCAGGATTTCCGGGTGGGCCATGTTGCGTGCGCCCTTGTAATCCGACACGCGCCCCCAAATGACGCAGGGTTGGCCCACGGGCAGGTTGCGCGCGATCCACTGGGCACCCTTGAACCAGACGAGGGGCAGGATATCGCCTTCCTCATCGGCGAACTCGGCTTCAAGGCGGCTCCCGCGCTTCTGCTTGACCTCCTTGAACTTGCGGATCGTGCCCCGCAATTGCACCTGCACTGGTCCCGGCACGCACTCCGCCACCTGATGAAAGCGCGTGCGGTCCTCGTAACGGAAAGGAAGGTGGAAAAGCAGGTCTCCGCAGGTGCGGATGCCCAAGTCCTCAGCCAAAGCCTCCGCCCGTTTTGGACCGATTCCCTTGAGGAATTCGATCGGGGTGGAGACGTTCAGCGGTTCCGGCATCGTGGCCGGAAGATCAGGCCAACATGCGGACCGGGTGCTCGAGGAGGGATTTGACCTCCTGGAGGAAGGCGGCACCGGTGGCACCGTCCACGACGCGGTGGTCGCAGCTGAGGGTGAGCTTCATCACCTTGCCCGGCACGACGGCACCGTCCTTGACCACGGGCACATCGCTGATGCCACCGACGGCCAGGATGCAGGCATCGGGCGGGTTGATGATGGCGGTGAAGTCCTCGATGCCGAACATGCCGAGGTTGGAGATGGTGAAGGTGTTGCCCTCCCAATCGCTGGGCTGCAGCTTCTTCTCGCGCGCCTTGCCGGCGTATTCCTTCACCTCCGCTCCGATTTCCGTGAGGGACTTGCGGTCTGCGTGGCGCACCACGGGGACGAGCAGGCCGTCCTCGACCGCCACGGCCACACCGATGTGGACATGGTCGTTCTGGCGGATGTGGGTGTCCATCCAAGCGCTGTTGACGGCCGGGTGCTTCTTGAGGGCGAGGGACACGGCTTTGACGACCATGTCGTTGAAGCTCACCTTGACCCCCTCCTCGGCGTTGATGGCCTTGCGGGCCTCCACCGCAGCGCCCATGTCGACGGACAGCTTGAGGTAGAAATGCGGGGCGGTGAACTTGGACTCGGCCAGGCGGCGCGCAATGGTCTTTCGCATCTGCGTAACCGGGAAGTCTGTCGAAGACTCGACCGCTCCGAATCCGGCAGCCAGTGCCGGCACGTAGGCTTCAATGTCCCGCTTGACGATACGGCCACCGTCGCCGGTACCCTGAACCCGGCCCAGGTCGATGCCGCGCTCTGCCGCCAGGCGTGCGGCAAGGGGGGATGCCTTGACCTTCCCGTTGGAGGAAGGCGCAGGTACTGCCGGGGCGGCAGCAGGGGCGGCCACAGCCGGGGCTGGAGCAGCAGCCACCGGAGCGGGTGCAGGTGCCGGAGCAGGGGCGGGTACAGGAGCGGGCGCCGGTGCTGGCGCCGGTGCAGGCGCTTCTGGAGCGGCGGCCGGCGCGGCCGCATCCGCGGCGAGCAGGCCGGAGACGTCTTCGCCTGCCTCGCCAAGGATGGCGAGGATGCTGTCGACAGCTGCCGTAGCACCTTTGTCCACGCCGATGTGCAACAGCACGCCGTCCTGGAATGATTCGAACTCCATGGTGGCCTTGTCGGTCTCGATCTCGGCGAGCACCTCGCCGGATTCAACCTGGTCTCCCACCTTCTTGTGCCACTCGGCCACGACACCTTCCGTCATGGTGTCGCTGAGCTTGGGCATGCGTACGATTTCTGCCATAGGGTTGTGAATCAGTCGTTGACGAACGGGTAGTTCGGGGTCACGTAGACGTCTTCGTAAAGCTCGTGCTTTTCCGGGAGCGGACTTTCCTCCGCGAATTTGATTGCCTCCTCGACGATGGCCTTGACCTCCTTGTCCACCTCCTTGAGCTGTGCTTCGGTCATCCACTTCTGCTCCTTGAGGACCTTGGCGCAGTGGGCGATCGGGTCGCGCTCCTGGTACTCCTCCACCTCATCCTTGGTGCGGTACTTCTGCGGGTCGCTCATGGAGTGGCCCTTGTAGCGGTAGGTCTGGATGTCGAGCAGGTAGGGACCCTCTCCCTTGCGGCAGTGCTCCGCGGCACGCGCCATGGCGTCGGCTACAGCCTCCGGGGACATGCCGTCCACGGACTCGGAAGGCATCTCGTAGGAAGCACCCAGCTTGGAGAGGTCGTGCACGTTGGTGGTGCGCTCGACTGAAGTACCCATGGCGTACTTGTTGTTCTCCACCACGTAGATGACCGGAAGCTTCCAGGTCATGGCCATGTTGAAGGTCTCGTGGAGCATGCCCTGGCGGGCGGCGCCGTCACCGAAGAAGCAGACGGTCACATGGTCCTCCTTGCGGTATTTGTCGGCGAAGGCGATACCGGCACCCAGGCCGATCTGACCGCCCACGATGCCGTGGCCGCCAAAGAGGTTGCGCTCCTTGTCGAACATGTGCATGGAGCCGCCCTTGCCCTTGCTTGAGCCGGTCTTCTTTCCGTAGAGTTCGGCCATCACCACTTTCGGGTCCGTGCCGAGGGCCAGCGGGTGGGCGTGGTCACGGTAGGCCGTGATGACGCGGTCCGTCGGGCGGATGGCTTCCACCATGCCGGCGAGGATGGCTTCCTGACCGATGTAGAGGTGGCAGAATCCGCCGAATTTCTGTTGGATGTAGAGGTGACCGCAACGCTCCTCGAAGCGGCGCATCAACAGCATGTCGCGGTGCCACTTCACGTAAGTTGCCTTGGGAAACGCGGGCTTGGCCGGCTTCTTGGCGCTGGACTTACGGCTTGAGGCGGTCTTTTTTGCAGGCGTGGTGGTCGTCATGGTGCCGGATTTGCAAGCTACAAATATAGGTTCGCGCGCCCGGCCAACAGGCACCTCAACGGCCCAACAGCACCGCCGCGTGGGCACTGATGCCCTCACCCGTCCCGACGAAGCCCAAACGCTCCGTTGTCGTGGCCTTGACACCCACCCGATCGACGGGTATTCCGAGGATGTCAGCGATGCAGGCCCGCATGGTGTCGATGTGGGGCCTCAACTTCGGCCGCTCCAGGCAAACCGTGGCATCCACATTGACCACACCCCACCCCTCGGTGCAGACCTTGGCCACCGTTTCCCGGAGCAGGATCTTGCTGTCGATGCCCTTGTAGGCCGGATCGGTGTCGGGAAAGTGGGCCCCGATATCACCCATGGCCCGAGCTCCAAACAGCGCGTCGCAGATCACGTGCAGCAGCACGTCGGCATCGCTGTGCCCAACGGCGCCAAATGAAGACGGAACCAGGATGCCTCCGAGCCACAACTCTTCCCCTTCGGCCAGTTGGTGGACGTCATATCCATAGCCGATGCGGAGGTCCTGCATGACGGGCGATCAGAAATTGGAGGGGTCCTCGTCGTCACCACCGCCGATGACGTCGTCAAAGGCCAGGCGCAGGGAGAACCGCAAGGTGTTGGCCAACGGGTTTTGCTGCGTGGTGGCGATGAGGTAGCTCAGGTCGATGTCCAGCACCGTGTACTTGATGCCGGCACCGAGCGTGATGAACTGCCGGTTGCCCTTGGTGAAGTGCTCATAGAAGTATCCACCGCGCACAGCGAACACGCCGTTGTAGTCGTACTCGATGCCGCCGCCCAGGTTGACTTCCCTCAACTCCTCGCGAAGGATGCTGCCCGGTTCGATGGTGTAAGTGCCATCGCCCTGACGCTCCACGATGCCCGGGGCGTCGTAGAAGCTCTGCAGGATGCCGGTGGCCACACCCACGTTGGGATCGTAGCCGCTGACGATGATGTCATCGTCGTCGCCCTCACCATAGGCCGGAGCGGTCGGAACCAGGAGCTTGTTGGCGTCCATGGTAAAGGTGAGGTTGTTGTAGTCGTCCAGGAAGACCGTGGCTGCAACACCGGTTTTGAGGTTGGTCGGGATGAAGTCCCGCTCTGCCGTCTCGGTGTAGCTCATCTTGGCGCCCACATTGGAGATGCAGATGCCCCAGTTCATGCGGCCATCGCGGTCGCCGAACTTGACGTTGTCGTTGGAGTGCAGCACGCCGACGTCAACCGCAACGGAGCGTCCCGGGCGGCTGTCAGCACCGAGGATGTTGGTGCCACCGGTGAGGTTGCTGTGGATGTAACGGGCGGTGAAGCCGCCGCTGAACTTGTCGCCGAACTTCTGGGAGAATCCGAAGTCGAGGGAGAACTCATTCGGGCTGAAGTCGCGGATGGCCGTTCCGTTGACGTCGGTGAACGTGATGTTGCCGAGGGAGAAATAGCGGAGGGCCATGCCGACGGCCTGGCGCTTGTTGAGCTTGCGCGTTCCACTGAGGTAGGCGAGCGACATGTCGTCCACAAGCTGCCTCAGCCAGGGGGCATAGCCCATGTGCGCCTCGAAGGTCTGGTCGGTGAAGGCCATGCGGGCCGGGTTCCACGCCATGGCGGACCCGTCGGGCGTCAGGGCCACACCGGCATCTCCCAGTGCGCCGCTCCGGCTGTCCGGGGCGATCATGAGGAAGGGAACGGCCGTGGTGATCGTATTGAGCTGGAGCTGCTCGGCGGTCTCGATCTGGGTGAGCTGGGCCTGCAGTGCAACCGGAACCGTCACGAGTACGGCCACGGTCAGCATCAACGGGAGGGAAAAATTCCTGAAATCCATGGTGGTGGGAAGGCGAAAGTACTACGGCACTCGGATAAAAAGGGTTCAGTCGAGCAGTACGAGTCGGCCCGTCCGGGTCGCCTGGCGGCCTTCGGGTGTAGCGACCTCCAAGCGGTACAGGTAGACCCCGGCATCCAGTGGACTGCCCTGCGCGGTGTTGCCGTCCCAGTGCCATCCATCCACCCGGTAGCCGGTGGGCGTCTCGTTCCGTTCACCCACCCAAACGGTGTTTCCCCGGGAATCGTATACGGACAGCCTCAATTCGAGGGCGACGCAGGCCTGGTTGTGGTCAAACCTGAAGGTGGTGCCCCCGCCGGCAAAGGGATTGGGATAGTTCAACAGGCCATCGAGGAACACCTCCAGCTCCTCCACCACAACGAAGGAAAGGGAAGCCGTCGCGCTGTTGTTGTGGACGTCCCACGCCTTGAGGCCGAGCTCGTGAGGGCCTGCTGTGATGTCGGACATGGGGAAGATCACCCGCCCACTCCGGTAGGTGTCGAGGTCGCTTTGGTAATACGCGTTGAGGTTCGCCCCTTCACCCCCGTCGAGCACCATTTTGAGGTCGTGGCCGATGCCGTTGCCGACGGTATTGACCCCCTGGTCATCGCGGATGAAGGCCAGCAGCACCGGCTGGGAATCCGTGGTCCCCCCTTCGATGAACGTGGTGTCGTTGAGGTAGAGCTCGATCTCCGGGCCTTCATTGTCCACCACGGCGTCCGGGTTGACGCCGCCGATGACCAACTGCTCGGTGTAACCGTGGGCATCGAGGTCGCCATCCACGGCGTAGTAGCTGATGCGGCCGGGGGCAAAATCATAGGATATGTCGCGCGGCACGACGAATTCGAATTCGAAAACGCCCCCCTCAGCCGTAACGGCTCCCGCATGGACCCGGTTGCGCCACTCCGTGTACGCCACACCTCCACTGCCGCCGTCGTTGTTGAGCGTCAATACCTCGCTCTTCTGGTCATAAACGGTGGGGTATACATACCCATTGAAATCGGTCAGGACGTTGCCCCCCGCATCGGCTACGTATCCCTTGACCACAACATGTTCGAGGGCACTCAACGTATCCGCCCAAGCGTCCACGGGCACCCCATTGATTTCGCTGGTGCGGACCTCCATCGCCGGGGTGGCCAGGGTCAGCGCCACATCACCGAGCAGCGTGAAATTCCGTTTGTTGGATGACGCTCCTGACGAGGGGTGATTCTTGGTCCGGCGCAGGATGTCACCCAGACGCTGGCGCTCCCCCGAAGGCGCATCGAATGCCGTGGCGAAGAAGGCGGTATTCAGCTGCTCATTGGCATAGCTGTAAACCACCCTCGTTGTCGTCATCATAGCGATGGCGCCTCCGTCGGGGTTCATCACCATCATCTCGCCGGCGGTTTCGAGCTCGGGGTCGTCGAACCGCGCCAGCTCGCAGGTCGCCGTGAAGAAGAGCGGCATGCGGTCCAGGTTGTCCCATGCCGCAATGGTGGAGGTATTGAGCACCCGCTCGTGCGCCCAGCCGCGTTCGCCACCGTGGCCGATGTAGTTGATGAGGAGTGCCCCTTCGCGCACCTGCCGGTCGATCGCCTCCTCCGCTTCGGGATAACGCTCACCTCCGGGCGTGGCCACCTGGGGGTAGGCATCCATGAAGATGCGTTTGATGTCGAAGGCCCCGTGGTCCGCCTCCATTCCCTGGGCATGGCCGATGCTGTATAGGGTGTGACCGGTCTCGGTCGCGCCCCCGCTGCCGTCGAAATCGTCCGCCACGAAGCAGACGCGGTTCCGCCATGGGCCGTAGGGGTTGCCTGCATCGGCGCCGGGCAATCCCGCCGTGAGGCAAGCTGCTCCGTTGGGGTCGGGATTTCCGCTGAGGTAGGCTGAGACCTTGCGCACCGCGCCCCACGCCTCATCGGGGGTACTCGCCGGAATGCGCCCAACCCCGATGGCGAGGGTGTCGGTCAGCCGCTCGGAAGCCGCATCGGACAGGAAACCGAAATAATCGTCCGTGACATAGCTCTGGGTCGGCGTGTGGCTCTGGGCACTCTGGAAGGAGACGAGCAGGTTCCCGAACCGCGGCAGGTTGCGGTTGAGGTAGGTGCCGTCGCCGAAGAGCTGCAGGTAGCGCGGCTGCGCGGACGGATTGCCTTCCGCCCGGTCGTACAGCATTTTCATCAGCATCTTGAATGCCGTGGGGTCCACGCGACCGGAGCTGAAGCAATCGTAGATGAACGAAGGCTCGAGCACGGCCACGGAAAGCCCCTCTGCGAGGTGGATGGCCGCCAGACTGTCTGCCGCCTCCCGAAGTCCCGGAGGCGTGATCACCACCAGGTCGACCTGGGGCAGGCCGTGGACATCGGTGTTCTGCACGGGACCGATCGGCGTTGGGGTGTAGAATCCGGAACCCGTGCCGACCCTGAAAGTGCGCACATCGCTGTATTCCACCCGGAAGCGCGCCACGCCATCGGCCACCTCGAAGGGAATGGCGACGGGCGATTGCGGGTCCGTGACATCCCAGATCCGTTGGGCGGAGGTGGCTCCGGAAACCGCCCACTCCACGACGCTGCCGGGCTGGGCCACAGCGGCCCGCATGAATTCCTGCTGCGTGGACCCCGCCATGGTGGCTGCCCGGGTGCCCGAAATGCGCACATAATCCAACCAACCCTTGGCGTCCGACACCTGCGCATCGAGTGTGATGCCCACCTGCACCACTTCGGAGTTCGGCATCCAGGTCCAGCTGCCCGAGCCGACCTGGGCCTGGGAAACATGGGACTGACTGCCGGTAACGGGCGGCTCCACCACCCAGGCGCTGTCTCCCAGCGCAATCGTGTAGGGACTGGTGCCCCCGACCGAACGCCCCATGAGGCGGACATCCAAACGCGCGGTTTGCGGAACGATGTCCGGCACCTGGAAGGGAATGGTGTGCGTGGGGTTCTGATCGAAGACCTCGCCGAAGAAATTCCGACCCGACCGGATGATGGTGTTCTGCTCGAGTTCGTGGAAGAGGTGGAAATCCGTCACATCCAGGGTCGTATCGAGGTCTCCGCCGATGACCGGTGCCGAGGAGATCCGCACGGGGCCGGTGTCGTCCACCCTCAGGAAGTACCAGGCCGTATCAGACCAGGGATTCAGCGCGTGCTCCCACCTTCCGGATGCCGCATCGTATTGCCAGGATTCCGGACCGTCCCCCATGAAGATGAAGTGATCATTGCCGTCGAATTGGCTGTTGCCGTTGTCCACCATCTGTATGGGCAGCGGCACCAGGTCCAGCGGCCGCGGTACCGCATTGTCGATGGGCAGGGCGTCTCCCCCATGACCGTAGAGGTTGATGTTGGCGGGGTTGACCGAGGATGCATCCACCCCCAATGCCGTCAGCAATGCGACGTCCACCTTGTGGAAACCGGACCTGACGGTGGCCATCCGGAACCACTGGCCTTCCGACAGGGCGGAATGCTCGGGCCAATCGTAGGAAAATTGTCCCCGGACCACCACAGCAGCGGCGAGAAGGCAACCCAACAACCCCATTCGCCGTAGAAAGGGTTGAAATGGCCTTGCAACCTCACAACGCAACGTATTTCGTTGCCGTTTCGTTGGGTTCATGGGAATCGTCGAGAATGCTTGCTGCGACAACGTCAGGAGTGTCCTGTTTGTTGCTTCGGAGCAAAGATGTTCGGCAATTCCCACAAGTTTGTAATTTTCACGACCTTATATACAGGACTCCGGTCCTAGGAAACCGCATGGCCATGAAGTTCCCCCAGTCCACTCGTACCGCGGCATCGCGGGCTTTCGGCGTTGTCGCCGTCGCCCTGCTGACGGTATTGACCAGCACGATCGTCCCCGGCGAATTGCGCGCTCAGGATGCCGAATTCACGCAATTCTATGCGAATCCGGTCTTCATGAACCCGGCTTTTGCAGGCTCTGCCCGCTGCCCGCGTTTCGTCATGCAGTACCGGAACCAGTGGCCCGCCATGAGCGGAAATTACGTGACCTCCGCGGTGGCGTATGACCAGCACATTCCGAGCATCTCCGGCGGCCTCGGTTTCACGGTGATGAATGACCGCGCCGGTCGCGGAACCCTGAGCACGACCCGCATCAGCGGCATCTACAGCTACCAGCAGGCCGTCAGCCGCAAGTTCTCCATCCGGGCCGGATTCGAAGCCACCTATTTCCAGAAGGCACTGGATTGGAGCCAGTTGACCTTTGGGGACATGATTGATCCGCGGAAGGGATTCATTTACGAAACGCAAGACCAGCCGCGCGGCGGACAGGTCAGCCAGGTGGACTTCAGTGCCGGCATCGTGGGCTTCAGCAAAAAGGTGTACTTCGGCTTCGCCGCCCACCACCTGAATGAGCCCAACGAGAGCCTGGTGGTCGGCGTCAGCCGCCTGCCGATGAAGCTCACCGCGCACTTCGGCGCCTTGCTTCCGCTCGACGGGGACGCCCGCTACGCGTCTTCCTTCATCTCCCCGAACATCATCTACAACCGCCAGGGCGAATTCCAGCGACTCAACTTCGGCGGCTACGTCAGCAAGGGCCCCATCGTCGGTGGCATCTGGTACCGCGGCATCATCGGAACCCAATATCGCGATGCTTTCATCGTTACGTTGGGTATACAATCCGATGTGATCAAGTTCGGCTACAGCTATGACGTGACGGTTTCAGACCTCACCCCTGCTACGGGTGGTGCCCACGAAGTCAGCATGTCCCTCAACTTCGATTGCCGCGCCAAGCGCATCAAGTTCCGCAGTCCTCCCTGTCCCGGATTCTGAACCCATTCCCTGCAAGGAAACCCCAATAGAAAGCGATGCAGAAGCTCCACTCCATCCTCCTCCTTTCCCTGGTCGCCATCAGCTCGGCCGTCCTGCTGTCCTCCTGTCAGGGAGGCGCATCGGGCTCCACCGGCTGGTCCTACAACGATTCGGAGAACGGCGGATTCCAGAAACTGCCTTACATCGGTCAAGAGACCGGTCCGGGCCTGGTCTTCATCGAAGGCGGAACCTTTACCATGGGCCAGGTCGAGGACGACCTGACCGGCGCATGGGACAACATTCCCCGCCGTGTCACCGTCAGCTCCTTCTACATGGATGAAGTCGAGGTGACCAACTTCTACTGGCTGGAGTACCTGTTCTGGCTCAACCGCGTCTACGGCGACGGGTTCCCCGAAATCGTGGACCGCGCCAAGCCGGACACGCTCGTGTGGCGTGACCCGCGGGCCTACAACGAGCCCTACGTCAACTACTACTTGCGCCACCCCGCCTACCGCGACTACCCCGTCGTGGGCGTGTCCTGGCTGCAGGCCAACGAGTTCTGCAAGTGGCGGACGGACCGCGTCAACGAGCAGATCATGGTGCGAGAGGGCTTCCTCGTCCACAACCCGACCGGACAGGTGGACGACAGCTACTTCAGTACGGAAGCCTACCTCGACGGCCAGTATGAGGAAGCTGCGAAGGCAGCGGACGGCATCAAGGACCTGCGTCCGAACGGTGTCGGCTACCGAAACGTGGCCATGACCGACGGCATCCTGCTGCCGGACTACCGCCTGCCGACCGAAGCAGAGTGGGAATATGCCGCCCTGAGCCTCATCGGCAACAGCGGTGAAGAGCTCATCACGAGCCGCCGGACCTATCCATGGGACGGGCACTACGTTCGGAACGACGACAGCCGTGGCAAGTTCTACGGTGAGATCAACGCCAACTTCGTCCGTGC
>CALKUW010000087.1 GCA_937996585.1 uncultured Flavobacteriales bacterium | reverse complement strand
GCGCCGACCAGGCCATCCCCCGAGAGGTCGGTGGGGCATCCTGCCTCAGCGATTTCGCTGACCTCCATGAGGCCATTGCAGTTGTTGTCAATGCCCTGGTTGGTGCCGGGAGCGCCGGGGTATTGGAGCGGGTTGTTGTCGTCGCAGTCGCAGATGTTGTTGTGGGTGTCGTTGTCCACGTCTACGATGCCGGCGCAGGATTCGAAGGAGGCCTGGCAATTGCTGGTGATGCAGTCGTCGCAGGCTGAGGCTGAGCCGAAGGCGCAAATGGTGGCGCAGTTGTTCAGGGCGCAGTTGGCCTGTTGCGAGAAACAGTCGATGCAGCCGGCTGACATGGTGGGCAGCAGGGGTGTTGCGGTGAGGATGAAACAACCCGCGGGATCGGGGTTGAAGGCGCAATCGAGGCCGGCCGTGGAGACGGCGATGTCGACCATGGCGGCGCTGTCGCACAGGAGCATCAGGTCGTAGTCGTTGCACTGTGCACGGCTTGCCTGTGAGCAGGCAACAAGAGCGAGCATCCAGAGGAATCGCTGGAACATGGCAGACATCATTTGGTTGGTCTTGAGTTATATAAATATACGAATTCCTGCGGAGCCCCGTCTATCTTCGCCGTATGGGCAAGGGTGGTGACGGCATGGAGCGGTTGACGGGATTGGATGCCCTCGCCGATCTGCACAAGGCCATGGGTGGCGAACGGGCCGAGATTCCGGCAGATTCCCCAGCCGATGACGCCACTGATAACCAGCGACCCGCACTCCTGTATGTATCGCGTGACCGCAAGGCGCGCAAAGGCAAGGAGGTGACCCTGGTGGAGGGCTTCGATGCTGAGCTTCACAATGTGTTGGCCACTGAAACGGCCCGTAGGCTGAAGGCCCATTGTGGGGTGGGTGGCGGTTTGAAGGAAGGCGTCATCCTGCTTCAGGGCGACCACCGAGACCGCGTCGCATCTTGGTTGGAGGGCGAGGGATATCGGATCAAGCACAAAGGCGGATGAGCGACAAGATTCCTTCCCATGGTTACGTGGTGCGGACGTTGATGGGGCTCGAGCCCCTGGTGTGCGGTGAGTTGGAGTCGCACGGAGCGACGTCGGTGGAAGCCGGCCGCCGCAGTGCGACCTTCGAGGCGACAGACGATGTCCTATACCGGTACCTGCAGTGCACGCGTTTTGCCGTGCGGGTCCTGCGTCCCGTTTTCTCCTTCAAGGCGAAGGGGCCGGACGACCTGCATGCCAAGGCGGTGCGGCTCGACTGGGGACGGTGGATCAATCCGAGGCGTTCGCTTTCATTGGATGTCACGGTCAACAGCGAGCACTTTCCGCACGACCAGTTCGCCATGTTCCGCCTGAAGGACGCATTGAGCGATCACTTCAAGGCTTCGTCCAGTGCCGGCGGCGCACACCACCTGAACATCAACCGTACGGCGCCTGAGCAGCTGATCCACTTGCACATCGCGGGGGAGGAAGTGACGATCTCCCTCGACCTCGTGGGCAAGGAGGCCCTGTTCAAGCGGGGCTACCGTGCGCCGAGGGCGAGGGCGCCGCTTAACGAGGTGCTGACCGCGGGTCTGCTGGGGTTGGCGGGCTGGAAGCCCGGAGAAACGCTGGTGGACCCCATGTGCGGCTCGGGTACCTTTTCCATAGAGGCGGGCCTTTGGACTTCGGGTGTGCCCATCCACGCCGGACGTCGGAACTGGACGCTGTTTGGAATGCCGGGGTTCGATGCTGTGTTGTGGCGCAAGGTGGGGGAGCAGGCGCGCGAGGAGCGCATTGACCGTGCACCCATACTCGCTTCCGATTGGAACAAGCATCCGGTGGGCGATGCGCGGGAGAGTGTGCGGCAGACCGGTATGGAGCACCTGATCCGAGTGGATGTCGCGGACTTCCTCGACCTCCGCCCGCCCCGTGATGTAGAGCCCGGCCTCATCGTACTCAATCCTCCCTATGGCCAGCGCGTCCAGGCAGCGGACCTCGAGAATCTCTACGGCGGCGTTGGCGGTGCCTTGAAGCACCGCTGGTCCGGATGGCGGGCAGGCCTGCTCTTTCCGAAAGACCTCGAGGCCCAGCACCGTATCGGTCTGAAGCCCACTTCCAAACACACGGTAATGAACGGCCCCCTGGCGTGCACCTGGGCTGTGTATGACCTGTTCAAGGGCAAGCGCGCCGACCACCTCGCCGGCGAGGATGGCCAGGACGCTACTACTGATGCCGCTTCGTCCACACCGACGGGAGGCCCTGCGGAAGAAGAAGGCCAGACGGTGCGTTTCCGGCGCCCCCGCATCCAGGCCCCGAAGGACGAAGGCTGATCCCCAGTGTTGGGCGAACTTCGCCGCATGAAGCAGCGCTCCTTTCCGTTTTTCTTCTGCATCCTCCTGTGTGTGGCAGGTTGTGGCTTCCAGGGTGAACCTGCCGACCTGGTCCTGCACAACGGGCTCATCCTGACCCTGGATGCTGCCGATACCGAAGCCCAGGCCGTGGCGGTGCGCGGTGGTCGCGTTATCGAGGTGGGCGCTGAAAGGGCCATCCTCAATAAATACGGGGCAGCACAGACCGTGGACTTGAAGGGGGCGGT
>CALKUW010000086.1 GCA_937996585.1 uncultured Flavobacteriales bacterium | reverse complement strand
CCAACCAGATTCAGTACGACGAACTGAAGGAGTGCGCTACTGAAGTCCTGCATTTCGTCCGGACCCGGGTGGGCAACGGCGGCATCGCTTTCGAGGTGGAGGTGGACGAGGAGGCTCCGTCCGTGGCGTTCCTGACCCCGAAGGACCGGTACAAGGGGTGGGAGTCGGCCAATCCCGCTTTGGAAAAGCTGCGGAAAAGGTTGGACCTCGATCTCGGCTGAGTCGGTTGAACATGGGTTCGTGCCGGGCTGTTGCATACCCATGCCAAAAAACACCCAGGTCTCGGGCCATTCGATGGGCACACTGACCACACTCCGGTCCGGCCTCCTGACATGCATGTTTCTCATCCAGGCCGTGGTGGCCTGGTCCCAGACTGCCGCTGTGCGCGGCGTGGTGACGGATGAAACGACAGGTGAACCCCTGCCTTTCGTTTCCGTGGTCGTGCAGGGGGAGGCGAACGGCGTTACGACCGATTTTGAAGGTGCCTTCGAGTTGGCGGGGCTCAAGCCGGGACTGGTCAATCTGGCCTTCAGTTCCATCGGCTATCAGGCGGCCACCCGACTCGAAGTGGAAATCACGCCGGCCCGCGCGGCCTTCCTGAATGTGGAGATGTCGCCGATGTCCGTGGCGATTGAAGTGGCCGAGGTCGAGGCCGTGGTGGGCAAGGGGGAGGAGGAGGCCCCGGTGTCATTGCGTCGGATCGGCACCAACGAGATCAAGCGGAATCCCGGAGGTGGTCGGGACATTTCCAAGGCCATCCGAAGCCTCCCGGGGGTGGCGGCCATACCGAGTTTCAGGAACGACGTCGTCATCAGGGGCGGGGCCCCCAACGAGAACCGTTTCTACATCGACGGTGTGGAGATTCCGAACATCAACCACTTCGCCACGCAGGGGGCCAGTGGCGGCCCCGTGGGGATGATCAATGTGGACCTTGTGGAGGAAGTGGAGTTCTATTCCGGGGCGTTTCCGGCCACCCGTGGCAATGCCCTCTCGAGCGTCATGGAATTCGGATTCAAGACCGCACGGACCGACGAGTGGACTTCCAATGCGGTGGTGGGCACGAGTGACCTTGGATTGACCTTCGAAGGCCCCACGGGCGAGAACAGCTCGCTCATCCTGAGCGCCCGGCGCAGCTACCTGCAATTCCTCTTCGAGGTGTTGGGGCTGCCCTTCCTGCCCATATATAACGACTTCCAGTTCAAGTGGGTGTACCAACCTTCACCTAATGAGCGGTTGACCGTCCTGGGTATTGGGGCCTACGACGATTTTCAATTGAACCTCTCCGCTGCAGAGGATACCGCTTCAGAGGATTACCTCGACCAGGTGGCCATCCTTGACGCCCTCCAGGTCAACAAGCAGTGGAACTACACGATGGGGGTCAAATACGACCGCTTCACCGAGGACGGCCGATGGACATGGGTGGCGAGCCGCAACATGCTCAGCAACCGAGCATACAAGCACCTCGACAACGATGAGTCCCTGCCCTTGACCCTTGACTATCTGTCCCAGGAGATGGAGAACAAGCTCCGCTTGGAGCGCCGGAAGTACGGCGCGGAGGGCCTGAAGGTGACATGGGGCGCCCAATATGAATTCGCACGGTTCAACAACCGCACCTACTCGGAACGGTATTTCTTCCTGCAGGACACGTTGGTCACGGTGGATTTCGAGAGCGCCTTCGACCTGCACAAGTACGGCGGGTTCATCCAGGCGTCGAAGCCGTTCTCGGACGGCCGCATCACGCTGAGCGGCGGCATCCGGGTGGATGGTAACGAAGTCAATGAGGCGATGGCCAATCCGCTGCGCCAATTCAGCCCTCGGGTCGCCATGCGCTGGAGTTTCGCGCCGCGGTGGAGCCTCAATGCAAATGTGGGGCGCTACTTCCAGCTGCCGAGCTACCTCATCCTTGGCTACGAGCAGGACGGTGAGCGGGTCAATCGTGCGGGAGCGCGTTACCAGCGTTGTGACCAGGCTGTCCTCGGCTTGCGCTACGACTGGACCGAGCGGAACACCATGCTGGGATTGGAGGGCTTCATGAAGGGGTACGATGGGTCGCCCATCAGCCTGGCGACAGGTGTGGCCCTCGCCAACCTCGGGGCCGACTTCGGTGTGGTGGGGAACGAGGCGGTGCGCTTCGATGGTGATGGCCGTGCCATGGGCATGGAGTTCCTTGCCCAGCGGAAGCTCTACAAAGGCGTCTACGGTCTGCTCGCCTATACATATGTACGGAGCGAGTACACCTTCGGAGAGGACTACGCACCGAGCGCGTGGGACAGCCGCCACATCGTTTCCCTGACCGGAGGGGCCAAGCTCAAACGCGATTGGGAGATCGGTGTCCGCTGGTTGTACAGTGGTGGCCTGCCCTATACACCGTATGATCTCGGTGTGAGCCTCGATCGTGCCTATTGGGACCTCAACAATGTGCCCCAGCTGGATTATGCCCGATTGAATGCCAACCGGAATGCCGCATTCAGCCAATTGGACCTGCGCATCGACAAGAAATGGTTCTTCGACCGATGGAGCCTCGACGTCTTCATGGATGTGCAGAACGTGTTCGGACAGGTGCCGGATGCCCCCCCTGCATTGGACGTCGTGCGTGATGTGAACACCGGGAATCCTGTTCCCGATGCAGCTGACCCATCCCGCTATCAGGCGCGTTACATACCCTTGAACAGCGGTTCGGCCATTCCGGCCATCGGGTTGATTGTCGAACTTTGATGCATGCGCATCGACAAGTACCTCTGGGCCGTGCGTCAGTTCAAGACCCGCACGTCGGCTACCGACAAGGTTCGGGATGGGAAGGTCGAGATCGGCGGCGTGGCCGTGAAGCCGAGCCGGGAGGTCAAGGTCGGAGAGGAGGTGGTCATACGGAAGGGGGGGAGCCTGATCTCATTGGAGGTTCTGGCCTTGCCCAAATCGCGCGTAGGGGCCAAGTTGGTCGAGGATTACATGAAAGACACAACGCCGGTGGCAGAAAGGGAAAAGGCCATGGCCATACGTGAGGCTCAACGGAGCAGCACGTTTTTACAGGGTAGGCCGACAAAGAAAGCGAGGAGGGATTGGCGCAAATTCATGGAGTGATGGGGGGTAAGTACACATTTGGTCGGATTTTACCGGAGGACACCTGGCCGCTCCGGGCGGCGGTGTTGTGGCCGGAAAAAGTGGCCGGGCCGGAGTGCGCCCTGCCGGATGACGAAGCACCGGGCGTCTTCCATGTCGGGGCCCTGATGGACGGGGAAGTGTGCGCCATAGCCACCTTCATGCCTCAGTGCCATCCATCGCTTGACGCGCAGATCAGCTATCGATTGCGTGCCATGGCCACCCATCCCGACCACAGGGGGAAGGCATTGGGCAGGGGGACCATCGCTTGCGCTTTGGCGGAATTGGATGCCATGAATTGTGGAGGCGTCTGGGCCGATGCCCGACATGTCGCGCTCGGATTCTATGCATGCCTCGGATGGGAGGTCACAGGGCCTTCGTATACGGTGCCATTGCGGGGACTTCACAGGCTCGTTTGGCAGCGATTGGGCGCGTAGATAAAACACTGGTCGATTAAAATGGGGAGGTCAAAATATTATACACGTATAATACCCCATATTTTCGCCGAGGCCCTCTATGTAGATTGTTGCTTTACAGGTGTTTAAGCGTCTGCAAAGCCGTTGAAATTAGGCATGTAATAATTTCGTTTTGGCGAGAAGGCTTCCCACTTTCCGAAAGCCAAAAGTATCGCCATGTCTTACCAGAAGTCTGTTGCGCTTCTCAGCTGCTGCCTGTTGTTCA
>CALKUW010000085.1 GCA_937996585.1 uncultured Flavobacteriales bacterium | reverse complement strand
GGAGCTGGTCAATCCGGAGGCCTGGACGAACACGGCACCCCAATTCGAGGTGTACGTCTCGACTGGCGCGGCCCTCTACCTCATGGTGGTGGATGCGGACACCGACCTGTTCGGCACGGAAGCCCCGGAAGGGGTGTTCGGCGTGACGGGCATCGGAGGACAACGGGACCTTGAAGCCCCCTTCCTGGATGGGTACACCATCCTGCCGCGCAGTGCGGCGGACATTTCCGAGCCTGTGCAGGCGGACTTCTTCGTGGAAAATCCCTGGTATGCGGAAAACGGGCCGGTCCCCTTCGAAAACCTGTCAATCGGGGTGGGTTCGAATTTCTGGAGCTTTGGCGACGGCACGCCGCCGGATACCACGACGTCTCCCCTCCACGAATACGCGGTGGACAGCACTTACACGGTGGTTCTGAACGTGATCAGCGCCGACGGCGTGTGTACCGACCAGGCCTCGCAGGAGGTGACCGTAATCTTCCCGGACACGAGCACCATTGGCTTGTCTGAAATGGCGAATGGGTTGCCGTTCCGCTACGGACCCAACCCGTTCGGAACACAGCAGTCCTTCAGCCTGACCACGGAGGTCCAGCTGGCAGGATGGGTGCTTCATGATGCACAGGGCCGCGCGCACCAAAGCGGCGGAACCCTTGCACCGGAAGGCCGCCTGCTACTGGATGCCGCAGCATTGCCGAAGGGATGGTATTTGCTGCAGCTGGTAGGGGAGGACAGCACGATGTGGAGTCTGCCCCTCATCCGCCACTGACGCGATGCCCTTGACGTCGCTGCGGGCCCAGATCGCACTGCACTCCACGGTGGTGGTGTTCGGGTTCACGGGCGTCCTCGGGAAATTGATTTCGCTGTCGTCGGTGCCGCTCGTTTTCTGGCGCACCCTCATCGGCGCCGGCGGGCTTTACGTCTGGATGTGGCTGCGCAAGGGGGTGCGTCCGGAAATGCCAACGCGGCAGCGGCTGGGCATCATCGCAACCGGTCTTCTCGTCGCCCTGCACTGGGCCTCCTTTTTTGAAGCCATCAAGGTTTCGACGGTTTCCCTCGCCCTGGCCGTGATGGCCACCGCACCGATGTTCGTCGCCTTCATTGAACCGGTGCTGCACCGGCGGCGCCTGGACCTGCGCGAAGTGGTGCTCGGCATGGTGGCCCTGGCGGGACTGTGGTGGATGTACCGCGTGGATGTGGGCTATGGCGAAGGCATGCTCATCGCCTTGTTCAGCGCATTCTGCGCGGCCCTGTTCGGCACGCTGAACAGCATCTGGTGCCGCACGGTGCCGTCCCTTGCAGTGTCCCGCATGGAGCTGCTCACCGCGTGCCTTTTTCTTGCGGGTTGGATGGTGTTCTCAGGCGAATGGGATGTGGCGTGGCCGACCCGTTCCGACATGGGGTGGCTGCTCCTTTTGGGCATCGTTGCGACCTCCATGGCCTTTGCCCTGACCGTTGAAATCATGAAGGTGCTGAGCCCCTTTACCGTCGCCATGGCCATCAACCTCGAGCCGGTTTATGCCATCCTGCTGGCCCTGGCCATCTTCGGCGATGAAGAGGTGATGCCGCCCGGGTTCTACGGTGGCGCCGCCGTGTTGATCGCGACCGTGTTCATCGATTCCTGGCTGAAGCGCAGACGCACGGCGGAGGCCTGATGGGCCGCGCTCATCGCATGAGCTCGAGGGTGATCGCGTCACCCATCGGCCAGTGCTTCTCGGGTATGCGCAGCCGCCCATCGACCCACTCGCACCGCCCATCCTCCAGCAGTTTGTCCAGGGCACCGTTGGGCTCAATGGTCCATCCTGTCTGGGTTTCCAGTGCGTTGGGGTCCACGCCTTGGATGCGCCGGAGCCCTGTAATCAGTGCCTCATTGAACCTGTCCCGGCCCGAGAGCTTCTCCGAGGATCGCTGACCGCGGAAATCCGCGGTGGACGCGTGTTTGAGGAATGCGGCATTCGATCGGGAATTCCACCAGCGGTCCTGTCCCTTGTGGCTGTGCGCGCCCGGCCCGATGCCCAGGTAGGGCGTTCCGTCCCAATACGCCGAATTGTGCCGGCTGTGCCCGCCCGGACGGGCAAAGTTGGACACTTCGTAATGCTCGAATCCGGCTTCGGAGGCGAGCCCGCACAGCACGTCATACTGACGGAGCACCAATTCGTCCGGAGGGGTGGCGATGTTGCCCGCTTCCAATTGCCGGCCATACAGCGTCCGCGGTTCGGCCGTGAGGATGTAGCAGCTCAGGTGGTCGACGGGCAGGTCACACGCGCGTTGCACATCCTCCGCCCAGCGCTCCTCAGCACCTACAGGCAGACCGTACATCAGGTCAACGGAAATGTGCTCGAAACCCGCTGCGGCGGCATCGTTTACCGCCTGTACCGCTTTGTCGGCCGTGTGGATGCGGCGCATCCATTGCAGCACCTCTGGGTCGAAACTCTGTATGCCGATGCTCAAGCGGGTGACACCGATGTCCCGCAGATGCGACAGGGTGTCGGGATCCAGGTCCTCGGGGTTGGCCTCCACCGTCCATTCGCGCAGGTTCCATTCGGCATGGGTGAAAGCCGATTCGGCAATGCGGCCGATGGCTGCTGCCCCCAGCAGGCTGGGGGTTCCTCCACCGAAATAAAGGGTGTGGAAGCGCTGTTCGCGCCATTCCGGTAGCGTGGCCTCTGCTTCCGCAACCAGCGCGTCGACCATGCGGTCCCGGTCCCCGAGTTTCGTGGTGAAGTGGAAATCGCAGTACGAGCAGGCCTGCGCGCAAAAAGGGACGTGCACATACAATCCTGCCATGGGGCGCAATTTCGTCCGTGGCGCGCGGTAAATTGCACCATGCCCCGTTTTCGCAACGCCCAGGGAAAGGAGGTGCCGCCGGCATCAGGCGAAGCCCGTCTTCACCGAGATGAGCGGGGCCGGTGGTGGGTGCGTATCGGCCACCGGAACCACCAGGTTTCCGTCCAGCGCGAGGCAGGCGGCTCTTGGTCCGTCAAGATGGACGGCGTCGGGGACCGCTGGGCGGAGCGCGGCCTTCGGGAGGAGCTCATGGAACGCATGGGCATCGAGGAGGGCGCGGGCAACCTGTCCCGCGAATTGCGGGCACCCATGCCGGGCAAGGTCATCGAAGTCCTCGTCAAGGAGGGCCAATCCGTAGAAGAAGGGGAGGCTATGCTCGTCCTGGAGGCCATGAAAATGGAAAACGTGCTCAGGGCTGGAATGTCCGGTGTGATTTCCTCCATCGGTGTCGAAGCCGGAAACGCCGTGGAGAAGGAAGCGGTGCTGATTTCCATGGCGGATTGACGCAGGTTTCGGGCAACGTCCCTTAACCACCCTTCGTTGTGGATAATAGATGGCGGACGTCCCGTACGGCCCGCTGACGGCTCTACCTTCGATACAGCACCCATGCAAGCACACAGAATCGGGATCCTCATCCCCATGTTCCTCGCTTTGTTGCCGGCCAACATGGCGGCGCAATCCTGCAACAATCCCCTGACCCTCTGTCCGGAGGATCCGACTTCGGTGTTCATCACCGATGCTGCCTTCCTCGATTTCGAGTGCATCGACGCGACGCACGTGGCCGTCCTGAAGTTCCGGTCCAACCACAACTTCGAGAATCCGGGCAATGCACGCATCCGCATCACCCAGGTGAATTGCGAAGGCGCCGCCGGACCCGACACCCTTTCTGCCGTGGTGGTGTCCGCCGCAGGAGATCCCTGTGATGCGGCAGTCCTGACCGCCATGGGTCCGTGCATCTCCGGTGTCGATGACCTGATTTGGGAATCCTCCACGTTGACCCACGATTCGGAGTACTTCCTCCTCATCGGCACGGAGCACGACCCTTCCGACACCCTTTGCGCGATGTACGTAGAACTGGAGGGCTCCGGGGTGACCATGGACGCCTGCTGCAACTACAACGTGATTCCGGGAGACTCCCAGACGCTCGAGGTCGTTGGAGGCGACCCTGTGTATGGCTATACATGGACGCCGGATTTCTACCTCTCGGATCCGGATCAGGGCACCACGACGGTGACCCCCGCAGAAACCATCACCTACCAGGTGGACGGCGTCATTGGGGACTGCCAGGTCAGCAGCTCCGTGACCGTGACGGTCGGGTCCCCCATTGGCGTGCCCAACAGCTTCACGCCCAATGACGATGGCATCAATGATTTCTGGGGCATCGACGGCATCAGCGCCTTTCCCGGAGTCAAGGTGGAGGTGTTCAATCGCTGGGGACAGTTGGTGCACCGTTCACTGGGATATGCGCAGCCATGGGACGGCAAGGGCCGTTCAGGCAAGCCGCTGACCCCGGGTACCTACTACTACGTGATCGAGCTCAACGACGAGACGTTGCCCATTCCGCCTGAGACCGGGCATGTCGCCATCATCCGATGAAGCAGTTTTTCCGACATTTTCCCGCCTCCGTCCTGCTGCTTGTCCTGTGGCAGGCAGGATCCGTGCAGGCGCAGCAATTGCCGTTGCGCACCAATTGGCAGTTCAATTACTTCCAGGAGAATCCTGCCTTTGCGGGCTTTACGGATTGTCTGGAGCTCAAAGCGGGCTTTCGTCAGCAATGGGCGGGCTTCGACGGGGCCCCCATGACGGCCTTTGCCAATCTGCAGGGCGAGCTCGGCCGCTCTGCGGGCGGAGGCATCCACGGGTTTGGCGGTCGCGTGACCGACGACTCGGCAGGACCGTACGGGTTCACCCAGTTGGACCTCGCCTATGCCTACCACCTCAAGATGTCGCAGGGTTGGCGGCTGGCGGCTGGCGCTGCGGTCGGTTTCATGCAGTATCGGTTGTCCCTGGGCGAAATCGTCCTTCCGGACTTCCAGGCGGGCAATGATCCCGCCATCACATCCAGTGCCAACCAGCTCTTGGCACCGACCCTGGACTTCGGGGTGTGGACCTACAACAAGTACACCTTCTGGGGTCTGTCCATACAGAACCTCATTGAGCCCGCCGTGGACCAATGGGGATTGGATACGCGCTTCCAAAGGCATGTGAGCTTCAATGGCGGCACCCTCATCCGCCTGGAGGGACCTTGGAGTTTCCACCCGGCAGGCTCCTTGCGCTTCTCTGCGGGCGCCCCCGTGGCGGTGGATGTACAGGCGATGTTCGACTACGATGAGGTCATCCGCTTCGGCCTCGGCTACCGCAATGAGACGGCCCTCTCGGGTCTGGTGACCCTGAAGGTGATGGAGAATGTCACGGTGAGCTACGCCTACGATTGGAATGTGGGACCCTTGAGCCAGGCGTCATCGAATACCCACGAGGTCATGGTCGGCCTGCTGGCCTGCCCCATCAAATCGGGCCACGTCCCCTGCGCCGCTTTCCAATGATGGGCAGGAAACCTTGGTGCCCGACCACCGTATACCATCCATTGCGCTGATGAAGCAGAGCGGAGGAGCATATCGATCGGAAGTTCCCGTTTTCACGGGATGGCTTGCGGTCGGCTTGTCCCGCATGTTTCTCTTTCTGGCGTTTTCCACCCCCTTCCTGACCCGGGCGCAATGTCCGGATGAGGTCGACGTCCTTCAGCCCATTTCCTGCAGTGGTGCCGATGATGGCGTGCTCTCCGTCGCGCTTCCAGATGGGGTCGGTTCCGAGGATGTGTATTGGCTGCAGGACAACGATACGCTGTTCGGTGCCGTGCAGGCCGGGCTTGGGCCGGGCAGTTACCTCGTTTTCATTCCCGGATGCTCCGCCTTGGGTGCCACCCTGAACGAGCCGTTCCCCTTCTTCATCTCTGCTGCCGTCACCCGGTTGCCGACCTGCGATGATCCGTGTTCAGGTGAAATCACGGTCACACCCAACTTCGGCCAAGGCGACATCACCTATTCGTGGTCCCACGATGCGGCCGAAACCGGTCCGATCGGCACGGACGTGTGCGAGCAAGTGGTGCTCGTCTCTGCAACGGACGCCAGCGGTTGTTCGGATCAGGACATCATCACGGTGGAGATACCCGATGTCGAAGTGCTGACCTTCCCGACCGATCCGAGTTGTTTCGGTTTTGCGGACGGTTCGGTGGCTGCTGTGGCGACGGGGGGCCTGGGTGGTGGCTTCACCTTCGTCTGGGAAGACGATCAGGGCAACATCGTGGGCAATGCGGCTGACATCAGTGGACTCGAGGCCGGGGGATACCTGGTGACGGCCACCGACACCGGTGGATGCGCCCAATCTGCGACGGCCTTCCTTGAGGCGCCGGCCCCGGTTGACGTGGCCATGGGTTCCGAAGGCATCAGTTGCTTTGGAGAAGAGGACGGGCAAGCGAGCGCCAGCTTTGCGGATGCGGCCCTCTTCGAATGGTCGGGACCCGGTGGCTTTGCACAGTCCGGGGCTGACCTCGACACCTTGACCAATCTGGCGCCGGGGACCTATGATGTGCTGGTCACGGCCTCGGACGGCTGTGTTGGGGCGGGCTCCGTGGAGGTGGAATCCCCTGACCTTCTGGAGGTCGAGGCGTTTCTCGACCCACCGAGTTGCCCGGGTTTCGTGGATGGCGTGGTGGGCGCGGTGCCTTTCGGGGGAACCCCGGAATTCACCACCACTTGGACCTTGGATGACGGCACGACGCTTACGGGGGATTTCCTGTCCGGCGTGCCGGCCGGCTCTTATGCTTTCTCAACGGTGGACGCCAATGGATGCCAGGCGTCCGGGACGGCAGAGCTTGTCGATCCCGACCCCCTGACTGTCAACCTGGTTGTTGAGGATCCGCTCTGTGCAGCGGGCCCCTTGTCGGCTTCTGGATCTCTCGAAGCCGTGCCCTCGGGTGGATTGGCACCCTACAACGCAGCCTGGGTGGATGCGGAGACGGAGCAGGTCGTGGCATTGGGCCTGACGGCGACAGAACTCCCTGCGGGACTCTATGGGCTGGGCATCACCGACGCATCGGGTTGCCTGCTCGACACATTGGTGGCGCTTGTTTCTCCGGATTCGCTGCTCCTCATCATCACCGCCGCCGATCCGCTGTGCGCGGGGGAGGAGACGGGGTCGGTTTCTGCTGAAGCCACCGGGGGAACGCCGGAATACAATTACCTGTGGACGGGGGATGTGGCGCCCACCATTTCAGCTTCCGTCGAAGGGTTGGGACCGGGCTCGTATGCCGTTGAAGTCACGGACGGGCAAGGATGCCAGGCGGTTTCCGAGGTGGAATTGACGGCGCCGGAGCCTGTGGAGCTTACGCTCGAAGCGGTGCCGGTTGGTTGCGCCGGTGACGATGGTGAAGCCACGGTTTCCGCCGTGGGCGGGACAGCCCCCTTCGCGTTCACCTGGACAGATGGTGGCGGTGCCCCTGCAGGTACCGGAGAGACGATCAATGGATTGTCCCCCGGCACCTATGCTGTGGGTGCCATGGACGACAATGGGTGCTCCGCGGCAGCGACGGTGGAGGTCACCACCCTGCCCCCTGTCGCTCTGGACGCCGAGGTTTCCGTGGTGGATTGTGCCACGGGTAACGCCCTGTTGACCGCATCGGCGACCGGAGGAGAGGAGCCTGTTGAGCTCCAGCTCGATGGTCCGGGCGGAATGGTGGATGCGGCAGATTGGAGCGCGTTGCCGCCGGGCGCTTATGTGCTCACGGCTTCAGATGTGCGCGGGTGCACGGACTCCCTGGCCTTCACGGTCGACCCCGCAATCACGTTGGTGACGGAGGTCATCCCCTTCGGTTGCGGGAGCGCAGGATCGGTGACGGTCGACGTCACCGGTGGGGATCCGGAAGCCGCATTGGTTTTCTCCTCTGCCGAGTTGGGCCCACCAACCATGGCTTCAGCCAACTCCGCAACGTGGGAAGACCTTGCCGCCGGCAGCTACACGATTGCCGTTGGGGACGGGACCTGCACTGTGGAGGAAACCGTCGAAATGACGGGGGTCACCCTCTTCGATTGGACGGTTTCCGTGGCGGATTACGCCTGTCAGGCGGCACCCGGAAGCATCTCCATTGCGGTGGACGGGGGGACAGAACCTGTCGAATCAACCGGCAGCAGTGCCGACGGCTCAGTGACCTGGAGCACCTTGGTGAACGACACGCTTTCGCCCGGCACCTACACCTTGAGTGTGACGGACGCCGTGGGGTGCCAGCGCGACACCACCGTAGAGGTCGGCAGCCTTCCCGCCCTCTCGCTTGAGGTCACGGCATCGGACATCAGCTGTTTCGGCGCCGATGATGGCACCATTGAGGTGGTCACCGGCGGAGGTTCCGAACCCATCACCGTTGGGGCGGATGGACCGGAGGGTCTGGTGCTCCCACCCTTTACTGCCATGACCGCAGGGGTGTATCAGGTCGGCGTGGTGGACGACCGTGGGTGCACGGCGGATACGACAGTGGAAGTGCTGGAACCCGCCCCCATCGACGTGGAATCGTCCGTGACGCCGGAATCTTGTGCCGGAACATCGGATGGGGCCGTCGTGGTAACCGCATCCGGTGGAACGGGCAACCTGAACGTCCAATGGGATGGAGGTCCCGGTGAGGAAGGTTGGTCAGGCCTTGGGTCAGGGACTTACACCTGGAGTGTTTCCGATGAGAATGGCTGTGACACTACAGGTACCCTGGAAGTGCTGAATGCAGGGAGTCTGACAGCTGAGGCTGTGGTGTTGCCTGCCGCCTGTGAGGACGGCGTCCCAGAAGGTGCCGTACAGGTTGTTTTGCAGGGCAGCGCACCATCTGCGACCGTCCTCTTGGGAGGGCTTCCGGCTGATGACCAGGACATCACCGATTCGACGGGAACGTGGACCTGGTCCGATCTGGCCGCAGGCACGTATGGGTGGAGCGCGGAAGTGGGCGAGGGGTGTTCGGCAAGCGGACAGGTCGAGGTCGACCTTCCGGACCCCTTGGTCTTCGCCGCATCGGTGACGCTGCCTTCCTGCTCCGGTGAAACGGGAAGCGTCGAGAGCATTCCTTACGGCGGCATACAGCCGCTGTACCTCCATTGGTCAGGTTTGACGACATCAGGAGATACGCTCCAAGGAGAGGGGTTGGCCGCAGACCTCCCCGAAGGAACCTACACGTGGAGCCTGACGGACAACGGGGGGTGCACCGCGGATACCACGATTGAAATTGCGGCCCTGTCGGAAGGCCCCACGCTGACACAGGAGCTCACCCAGCCCAGTTGTGGTGGCGCCCTGGTGGGCTCGGCCATACTCACCCCCTCCGGCGGTATTTCCCCTTACGACATTGTGGTGCAGGGCGCTGCGGACACCACCGACCTTCCCTTCCTCATTCCCGGAGCGTACCCCTTGGTTCTGACCGATTCGGCAGGATGCGCCTTCCACGACACCATCCTCATTGAGACCGCCAGTGATTTCGAGCTGATGGCGGAGGTTGTCCCCGCCGCTTGTTTCAACTCCGAGGACGGTGAAGTCTACTTCTCGACGGAAAATGGCCAGGGACCCGTGGAATACACGTTCGTCGGTCCATTCGGTGCGCAAGCAGTAGGGGACACGGTATCCGGCTTGGGTGCTGGCGTTTATGAGGTTACCGCCATCGATTCAGCGGGATGTCCGTCCGTATTGTTCGTGGAAGTGGGTTCGCCGCCACCGCTCGTGGTCGTGCTGGACAGCCTGCTGCGCCCCAGCTGTGCAGGCGATTTCGATGGATACCTGGCGGTGTCGGCCACCGGCGGGTCCGGAGACCCATCCACCTTCATCTTCCAGTGGACCTTGGATGGCGCCGGCTTCGAGGACGGTCCGGATATCGCGGGCCTGGGCGAAGGGCAATATGCCGTGGTCGCCGTGGACAGCGCCGGTTGTACGGGCAGCATCGCTTCGATTCCCCTGGTTGCCCAGGGCGATGTGAGCCTGATGATTCCGGCGGACACAGCATTGTGCGCGGGCCAGCCATTGGTGCTTGAGGCCCTTGCGGAGGGGGCCACTGAGGCGTCCTGGAGCATTGTAGATGGAACCGGCGGTCCTGGACTGTCCGGCTCCACACCCAGCGTGACCGAAGGAGACGGTCAATGGGTGTTTACAGCGACAAGGCTCGGTTGTGTCCGCTCCGACACCGTGCAGGTGGTCGGTTGGGCACTGCCGGTGCCCGATGCTGGGGAAGACCAATTGATCGCTTCGGGCGCGACAGCGGCCCTGGGGGCAACGGATGCACCATCTGATTGGTCGTACCAATGGTATCCGGAAGGTGATGTGGCCTTCCCCGAATCGGCCACTACCCCGACGGAGCCGCTCGAGCAGACCACTACTTTCCTGCTGGAAGCCACCACGGCAGAGGGCTGTCAGGCCACGGACACGGTCGTCATCGAAGTGCTGGGCACCCTTGACATCCCATCCGGATTCACCCCCAATGACGATGGCATGAATGACCGCTGGAACCTCGGAGGGTTGGAACAGTACCCCTCTGCAGAGATCACGGTATTCAACCGCTGGGGCAATGTCCTTTTAACGCGGGGCATCAACGACCCCGCTTGGGACGGTACGATCAACGGCATTCCGGTTCCCGTGGGAACATATTACTATCACATCCGGGTCGATGAGCCTGCCATGCAGGCGGAGTGGACCGGTCCCATCACGATCATGCGATGAGGAAGCAGCGACACATCCATCCTTGGTACGGGGCCATCCTGGTTGGCCTGTTGTGTGTGGTTTCCGGCAGGGTCAATGCACAACAGCAGCCGGTCACGACGCTTCCCCTCGACCACATGTTCGACGCGCACCCCGCTTCGGCCGGCGCGGATTCCCTCATTCACGTCAGCCTGTGGCAGCGAAGCCCTTGGACCGGGGTGCCCTCGGCCCCGAGGACGACCTCCCTCGCACTGACTTCACCCACGGGTTCTGAGGCCCTCGCTTGGGGAGCGCGTGTGTGGAGTGATGTGGCAGGACCCACCCGGATGGCGGGTGCGCATGCAGGGCTGGTCTACCGCACCCGCTGGACGAACGACCTCAATCTCGCTTTCGGTCTGGGCCTGGGGTGGACCCAATTCGCGGTCGATGGCAACAGGGTCACCTTGGAGCAGGCGGGGGACCCCGCGCTCCTCGATGCCTACCAGGCGGTAGGGGTTCCGGATGCCTCTGCCGGATTGATGGTGTCCAATCAGCGCTTGAAGCTGGCCGTTTCTGCGGGCCACATCCTCGGCTCGGACTTGCCCGTTTACGACGGCACGAGCCTGGACTCGCGCTTGGCTTCTCACCTCAAGGCGCTCCTTTCGTACCGGTTTTCGAGTGGCGACTGGGGATGGACCCCCATCGTCCAGTATCAGCACCTGCGTCCCATTCCCGCGGAATGGTCTGCCGCGTTGCGCGTGGACCGCAAGGAAGGGGCCTGGGTCATGGGTGGATACCGTTCCGCAGGTGCAGGGCACTTCGGGGCGGGTGTCCGGATCAACGACCAGCTGACGTTCAGCTACAATCGGAACTGGGCCATGGGCTCCTTGGCACGCGTACTGGGAGGGGGCCATGAAATCGTGCTGGCATTCACGGTGCCGCGTTGATGACCTTCCCAGTTCGCCAACACCAACCGGGCCATGCCCGGATAGCTTAGCATCTCGAAAAATTACCCTGGCACAATGGCGGGATTCAAGAATCTGGAGGACCTGGTCGGAGACCTGGAAGCGGGGCTGAAGAAATTGAGGGCAGGGGCCCTTGAACCTGAGGAATTGTCCCCGCTGGTCGTGGATGCTCGGGAGCTGTATGATCGTCTGACCCTGCTGAGGTTCAAGGCCCATGAATTTTCCTACGAGGTGCGCCGCAAGGGGCCGGAGGGCGGCGTGGACGCCAATGCGGCAGACCGTCAGCCCGTTCGGCCGTTCAGGATTGGTGCCGCCTACCAGACTTCGCTCATCGATGCCATCGAGGAGGTGAGCCGGGAGCAGGTCGAGCAGGCGGAGGCCGAGCGCATGGCTGCCGGCACCCCGGGTCTGTTCGACGCGCCCATGCCCATGGAGCCGGAACCGGAGCCGAAGGAGAAGCCGACTGCCGAGGTGCCTGAGGTTCAAGTTTCCATTACCCCGGAGCCGATCGCTGAACCGGAACAGCCGACGGTGGCATCAGATACTGTAGAGACGGAGTCGGCCTCTGCACCAAGGGCAGATGTAACCGCGGTTGAGGAGGTTGATTCTGAATCGGCCGTGGTTGAGGAACAGGCCGTGGCAGAGCCTGAGGCCATTCAACCCGCTGCCCCCGCCCCATCAGCGCAGGAAGTCCAGGAGGAAACCGAGGCTCCTGCCTCTTTGGCCGAGCAGATGGAGCGCCAGCCCATCAGCAGCCTGCGGTCGGCGTTCAGCCTGGTCGAGAAGTACGAGTGCATCAAGATGCTGTTCGCAGATGATGCGGGTGAATTCAACCGCGCACTGGAGGCATTGGATGATGCCGGTACCTATGAATTGGCGCTGCATTGGCTCGACCAGCATGTTGAAGCCTTCGGCACATGGGACCGGGAAGATCCGGTCGTCATGCGCTTCCTCGACCGGATCGAGCGCCGCTACCATTGACATGCTGACGGTTGTCCCCACGCCCATCGGCAACCTTGGCGATTTCACCCCTCGGGCCAAAGAGGCCATTGAGGGGGCCGATTTCGTCCTTGCGGAGGACACCCGCACCACCGGGTCACTTTTGCGATTGAACGGCCTTGAAGCGCGCCTGAGGGCCTTTCACGCCCACAACGAGCACAAGGTGGTGGACGCCGTAGTGGCAGACCTCGTCGCAGGTGCTTCGGCCTGCCTGTGCAGTGATGCGGGCACCCCCGCCATCAGTGATCCCGGATTCCTGCTGGTGCGCGCCTGCATAGAGGCTGGCGTCGACGTACAATGCCTGCCCGGAGCCACCGCCTTCGTTCCAGCACTCGTCGTGAGTGGATTGCCCTGCGAACGGTTCGTTTACGAGGGGTTTCTCCCCCACAAGAAGGGTCGCCAGACCCGGTTGAAGGCGATGGCTGCCGAACAGCGCACCACCGTGCTCTACGAGTCGCCCCACCGTATCGTCAAGCTGTTGGGTGAGCTGGTCGAGCATTGCGGACCGGACCGGCGCGCCAGCGTGAGCCGCGAGCTGTCCAAGAAGTTCGAGGAGACGCTTCGGGGCACGGTCCGTGAGTTGCACGCCCATTTCGAGGCGCACCCACCCAAGGGGGAATTCGTGGTGGTCGTGGCCGGTGCGGAAAGCTGAACACCCGGCCTCAGAACAAGACCTTCTGCAGTTCTCCCACACGGGAAACCCTGACCAGCGAGAGTCCTTTTGGCGGCTCTGGCTCGTTGGAGCCCAATCCGCTGATGACCAGGCGCTCCATGCCCATCTTGGCGGCCTCGGCCATGCGCTGTTCCAACCGGGCCACAGGCCGCACCTCGCCGGTCAATCCGACTTCGCCACACATGGCCGTGCGGGGGTCCAGCGTCAGATCCAGGGTACTGCTCAGGATGGCGCCGACCACAGCCAGGTCGATGCCTGGATCCTCCAACCGGATGCCACCCGCCAGGTTGAGGAAGACATCTGATGCGCCGAGCTTGAACCCGCACCGTTTCTCAAGGACGGCCAGCAGCATGTTGAGGCGCCTCAGGTTGTAGCCGGTCGCTGAGCGTTGTGGTGTGCCGTACACTGCGCTGCTCACGAGCGCCTGGATTTCAACGGTGATGGGCCGCGCGCCTTCGATGGCCACAGCCAACGCCGTTCCGCTGAGCCTGGCCCCACCGTCTCCCAGGAGCGCACCGGAGGGGTCGGTGACGGGGTGCAGGCCATCACCGCGCATCTCGAAAATCCCGATCTCCTGCGTCGATCCGAAGCGGTTCTTCACGGCGCGCAGGATGCGATAGGCGTGGTGCCGGTCGCCCTCGAATGTGAGGACAACGTCCACCATGTGCTCGAGGACCTTGGGCCCGGCAATCGCACCCTCCTTGGTGATGTGGCCGATCAGGACGA
The DNA here is from genome assembly GCA_937996585.1 of uncultured Flavobacteriales bacterium. GTDB lineage: Bacteria > Bacteroidota > Bacteroidia > Flavobacteriales_D > Sanyastnellaceae > UBA8752. The sequence continues at coordinate 2,433 of CALKUW010000085.1, read as the reverse complement.
CCGGCAGTTGGAGCGGCTTGGCAGCGAGGATGAGCTCAGCCGTGGATTCTCGGACCTGTGCCACGGATCCGGGTGCGCTCTCCACACGGGCCGTGTGCAGGGTCTGGATCGAGTCGACGAAGAGCAGGTCGGGGCGGTGCTCCTTGACGGCTTTCACGATGCCTTCCGTTGAGGTCTCGGGCAGGATGAGCAATTCAGCTCCGAGGGTGCCGAGGCGGTCGGCACGCAACCGCACCTGTTCCGGACTTTCCTCGCCGGAGACATACAGCACCTTTCCGGCAGCCTTCATGGCCGTCTGCAGACTCAACGTGGACTTTCCGATGCCCGGTTCCCCACCGAGCAGGACGAGGGCACCCGGAACGAGCCCGCCGCCCAGTACGCGGTCGAATTCCCCTTCACCCGTGCCCACACGGACACCGGTTTGCTCCGTGTAGTCGCGCAGGGGCCGGGCTTCAGCAACGCCCGCGGCAACAGCCGCCCGCTCCAATCGCGGATTGGCGGACTCCTTGAATTCGGAAACCGTATTCCACGATTTGCAACTCGGACAGCGACCGACCCACTGGCCCGTCACATGTCCGCAATCGCTGCAGACGAAATGGGTACGCGTCTTTGCCTTCGCCACGCCAGGATCAGCGGACGATGGTCACGTAGCCGCTGAATTCCTTGCCGTTGGGCAGGGTCAGCAGGTAGTAATGGGCGCCGGAAGAAGTCTCGCGGGCGTCCCATTGGTTGTCATAGTTGTCACTCTGGAACACCAGATTGCCCCAACGGTCGTACACCATGAGGATGGCACCGTTGTAGCGGAGCAAGCCTTCGATCTCGAAGGTGTCGTTCTTACCGATGGATCCTTCTGCCGTTCCGGGCGTGAAGATGTTCGGGATCTTGATTTCACAGGCGTCCACCTGCACCTCCCACTGGTAGCTCAAGCCCGCTGGCGTGCAGGGGTTGAGGGCAGTACCGGTCAGGATGAGGGGGGCGTACCAATAGGCCGTGTCGGTCAATTGGGCGGAGGTGAACGTCACCTGGTCTTCCTGCAGGAAGTTGAGGTTGCTCGGGCTGGGCTGTCCGAACTGGAATTCAAGGCTCCAGTTCCAATCCACCGCGTGGGTACTGTTGAGCTCGAAGGTATTGGGGATCTCCGGGCACAGGAACCAGTTGATGAAGTCTTCCGTCGGGGGCGTTTGATTGGGCACCTGGTCGCCGAGTTCGACGGGGTATCCCATCCAGACGAAGGTGCTGTCCTCGAAGCTGGTGCATCCGAGTTCGTCCTCGAAGGTGGCCGACAACCACGTGTCGTGGTAGGGGTTGAAGGTCGCGGTGAACGTGTTGCCCACGGTACCATCCTCCCAGGTGACCGTCCAGCTGTTGTCGGTCAGGGGGTCGACCGTGACCGTATTGCCACCCTCGCAGTTCAGGCTGAAGCCCGGCATGGGGTTGGGCACCGGAACGAAGACCTGTACCTCTGAGCAGGCCTCTGCGGCGCCACATTCGTTGGTGGCCTCCACGCAGTACTCGCCCGCACCGTTCGCCGTGATGACGAAGTCGTCCTCGTTCAGGTTGGCGTTGTCGAGCGTCCAGGAGATTTCGACGTCACTGGACGGGTCCAGACCCGGGTCGAGCACGACCACCTCCTCTTCGTCACACACGATGATGTCCTCGAGGCTGGGGTCCGCCAGTTCCGATGCGACGATGGTGAACGGAAGCTCCACGGTGCCGCATGCATTGCTGATTTCGACGGACAGATCGTAGGTGCCATTGTCATTGAATTCATACTCGGCGAACAAGCCTTGTGAACTCTCCGCCTCGGGCCACTCGATCGGGTAAATGGCACCTTCGTAGAGGGTGTCCACCTGGAAGTTGGCCGACTCGCCATCGCAGAGCAGGTAGCTGCCATCCGCCTGCAGGCTGGAGGAGGGCCCGACCAATTGACCGACCGGCGTGGTGCTCACCTCCATGGGATAGCAGGCCGCGTAGCCGCAGTTGTCGTCCGTGAAGCACACCTCGTACAGGCCCAGGCCACTGGTCGGGGTGAAGAAGGTGTTGAACTCGGTCGGGTCAGAGAAGATGCCGGTGCCTTGGCTCACGCTCCACGTGCCGCCCACGGGGTCGACCTCGCAGTCGGCGGTGGCAGAGAAGACGAGTCCACCTCCCTCCGGAAGGTCCTCGACGGGCTGGGGGTTCGTGGTCGTGCAGTTGTAGACGGTGAAGCTGAAATCTTCCACGGGCGCGTTCGGCCCAGTGACCAGCACAATCTCCACCAGGTCACCGAGGGACACCTCGATGTCGGAGTGGGCCGTGAAGACCTCGAAGGAGGTGAGCACGTAGCTGCTCTCGTTGCCATCGGCATCGGTGACGGTGACCTCGAGGAAGTTGTCTCCGCCCCATCCGAACGGGTCGGAAGACGTCATGTAAATCAGGAGCGGTCCGGCATCC
>CALKUW010000084.1 GCA_937996585.1 uncultured Flavobacteriales bacterium | reverse complement strand
CTCTGTCGATCTGCTGCAGGGCGTGTACGGTGTCAGCCGTTTCGATCCGGGCGATCCGCCGCTGTTCATTGCCCATGGAACGGAGGACGAGACCGTGCCCTACGTCAATGCCCTGCTCTTGCAGGCGACGTGGAACAACACCGGCGTCCCTTATGTGCTGCACACCTTGGAGGGAGCGGGCCACGGGCCTTGGTCCTTCACTGTGGACGATGCGGACGGCAACCCGCAGAGCCTCTACGAGCTGGCGTTCGATTTCACGGTGGCCCAGCAGGCCCTTCAGGTCGAATGACGTTTGTGTAAGAATTCTATGAATTTGACTAATTTGTAGGTGAAATACATGTAATAGTTAGTCGGTTGTAAATTGAGACAAAGCCCGTTTGTCTTGCAGCCGCTCATCATCAATTTCACGCCCACGGGGATGATTCCCCAGAAGCGACAGGCGCCCAGTGTGCCTATCTCGGCTTCCGAAATCGTGGAGCAGGTCCATGCGGCTTTTGATCTCGGCATCACCATGGTGCATGTGCACGCCCGGCAGCCGAGCGGTTTTCCGAGTTCCAGAGCGGAAGATTATGCGCCCATCATCGAAGGTATTCGGGAGCACTGCCCAGGGCTCGTCATCTGTGCTTCCCTCAGTGGCCGGAATGTGACGGACCCCGCTGCGAGGGCGGAGGTGCTCTCACTCCGGCCCGATATGGCTTCCCTGACCCTGAGTTCACTCAACTTCGTCCAGTCGGCCAGTGTCAACAGCCCCGAGACCATCATGGAGCTGGCCCGCAGGATTGAAGCCGCAGGGGCCAAGCCGGAATTGGAAGTCTTCGATACGGGCATGGTGAACTACCTCGGTTACCTGATTCGGAAGGGACTGGTGCAAGCGCCCTTCTATGTCAACGTTCTGTTGGGCAACATCGCGGGTGCCCAGCTCAGTGCCGCCCATCTGGCGGCCATGGAGCGAGATCTGCCCGAAGGCGCCCATATCGCATTGGCCGGCTTGGGTCAGTACCAACTTGACGCACACCTCGTCGCCATGGGACTGGGATGGGGCGTCAGGGTGGGCCTTGAAGACAACATCCACTGGGATCGGGAGAAGAAGAAGGTGACCACCAACATCGAACTGCTGCAGCGCATCCACGAACTCGCTGGTGTAGCTGGCAGGGAGATCATGGCGCCGGAGGCATTCGGAGCCTTGGGGTTCTATAACCGTCAGCGTCATGCAGCCCGCGCATGACCTTACCCTGCTCGGTTTCGGACCGCATGCCTATCCCATGCTCGTGGAGCTGGCTGCGGCATGCTGGAAGAAGTCGCCTGAAGACCTGAGGGTCCAGGTCATCCACAACCTCCCCGTGACGCCTGGGGCCCTGCACGGCATCATGCCTGAGGGCTGGCCCCAACCGTCCTTCACGCCAATGGCGTCCTGGGAACCCGGGGAGTGGGATGGTGTGAGGATGCCTGGTGTGCTGCGTGAGCCGGCGGTCTCCTTGACCTGGGAGGCCATGCGGAAAGCCAAGGGGTTGAAGATGGAAGACCTGGGCGTCCTCGTGCACCCTTCGGCGCAGGTGGCACCCAGTGCCGAGCTCGGACCGGGCACCTGGGTTCAGCCGCATGCGACGGTGGCCACCATGAGCAAGCTGGGGCCTTGTTGTTATGTCAACCGCCAAGCTTCCGTCGGTCATCACAACAATTGGGGAGCGTTCTCGAGGATCAATCCCGGAGCGCATACCGCAGGGTCGGTTGTGCTCGGCGAGCGGGTCACCATCGGCATGGGAGCGCTTGTCCGTGAGGGTACCAAGGTGGAGTCCGGGGCCATCATCGGCGCGGGCAGCCTTGTGCTCAAGGACGTCATGGAAGGACAGACGGTGATGGGCGTTCCCGCCGTTCCGCGTCCCAGCAAATTGGCTTCATGAACCGTTGGCCATGTCAACTGGAGCGACGCTGAGGATCCTGCATCTGGCGCATCGGCACGCATCGGTGGACCGGCTCAGGGCGCAACTGGTCCAACGTGCGGACGAGGCCCATACATGGGTGTTCGTCGGTGGCAATGGCGAACAAGGGGCTGATGGCGCGTGGGGACTTCCTCGTCGCGCGAACCTGCCCGATGATGTGAGATTGGCCGCGTGGGACGCTGTGGTGGTGCACAGGATGCGATACCCCACGCCGAAATGGCTGTTGTCCATTCCCCATGGGCCGTTTGTCGTCTGGGCCTCATGGGGAGACGACTATTTCAGGGTGTTTCCTGCCTTGAGCCGCGGCATCCACCTGCCGGCGTCGCGGTTGCTTCTCGGGGCCTTGGGCAAATTCTCCGTGCCGCTGCTGGCCGCTCTCCAATCGGTCAGGCAGGCTTTGTTCCCCAGCCCATGGCGGCTGACCCCCAGGGATTGGGAGCTGGCAGCCATGGCCCGCGCCGATGGCATCGTCAACCTGTTTGGAAGGGGGTTTATTGCCTTGCCGCATCTGCCCAAAGTGCCGGAATTTCTGTACTCCTCATGGTACAATGCGATTCCAGACCCCGTCCCGGATGTGGAGGCATCGCGGGACCCGAATGGACCCATCCTGCTGGGGTGCAGCGCCAGTACCACGGGCAACCACCTTGATTTCATCTGGAATCATCGGCATACGCTACGGCATTCCGGACGCACCTTGAGGATGGTGCTGTCCTACGGGAGCGGGCGTTACGCCAAGGCGCTCCGGTTGATAGCCCGCCGCGTGCTGCAAGGCCGAACCGAAAGCCTGGACACCAAGGTGTCGCTGGAGGACTATTACCGCTATCTGGCCGAGAGTCCCGTGGTCGTGCACCACCACATCCGGAACCAGAATACGGGCAATGCCGTGCTCAGCTTTCTCATGGGGCACCGCGTGCTCATGCGCAGTGAATCCTATACCTACGCCTTCTTCACTGAGCTCGGGTTCATCGTGGATGACGCATCCGAATTGCCGCTCAACCTTACACCCTTGGACGACGCATCGAAGGTGCACAACCGCGCCCTAGCCCTGCATCATTTCGGGAATGCGGAGGTTATGGTCAGGTATGGGGAATTCATCGAGGACCTGAGGCGTAGTCGGGCATTGAAAACCCGATGAGGACTAGGGTCCTGAACAGCATTAGGGCTCTTCCATCGTGTTCTCGAAAGTGGTATCCGGCGGGGCTGTCGATATGGTCGCGTGTCGTGAGGTATGGTTCAACATGTCCAGGCGGATGCCACTGAAATGGGGTTGGGTTGGGGCCATATCGAGCCAGCCTGGAATGGTGTCGAGGAGGAGGGTGTCGGAGGCGAGGTCGATGCCCACGTTGGGTCGTCGGGTGCCGCTGTTGATCATGGCCGCGTGCTTCCGGTCGCCAAGGTTGTAGTTGAACACGAAATGCGTGGCC
>CALKUW010000083.1 GCA_937996585.1 uncultured Flavobacteriales bacterium | reverse complement strand
GATCTCGAGGCTCGCGCTGCCGAATTGCTTGCCGCACATGTGGCAGACGGGTAACTTGGAGCCACCGCGCGACGGCGACGAGAGGCCGCGCGGCTTCGGCGACGACGCGCGAGCCGTCGCGCTGTCGGGCCGCGGCGACTGCTCCGGCGAAGCTGGTGCCGATGTTGCCGGCGCAGCCGGCGTCCATCCCGCCGGTGACCAAGAGGTGGTGCAGCAGGCCTGTGGTGGTGGTCTTGCCGTTGGTTCCGGTCACTGCGGCAATGCGGCCTGAGGTGTGTCGGGCGGCGAACTCGAGCTCGCCGATGACTTCGAGGCCGGCTTCTCGGGCCCATTGGACCGGAGGCGCTGTCGGGGGCACGCCGGGGGATTTCACAACGAAGTCGGATGCGGCCAGCGCAGCGCGGTCGTGTCCCCCTTCCTCCACGTCGACCCCCATGGCGGTGAGCCGCGCCTTGCGGTCGGCAGACACGGTGCCCGCATCGCTGACGCGACAGGACAGACCGAGGCCGAGGCACAGCTTGGCTGCGCCTTCACCGCTTTCGCCGGCACCGAGGATGGTGACGTGGGAGGACATCAACGGACTTTGAGGGTGACGATGGTGACGACGGCCAGCAGGATGCCGACGATCCAGAAGCGGGCCGTGATTTTGCTCTCGGGCATGCCGGCCTTTTGGTAGTGGTGGTGAAGGGGGGACATCCGGAAAATCCGGCGGCCTTCGCCGTACTTCTTCTTCGTGTGGCGGAACCACGCGACTTGGAGCACGACGCTCAGGTTCTCGATGAGGAAAATCCCGCAGAGGACCGGGATCAGCAGCTCCTTGCGGATGGCGATGGCGAACGTGGCGATGATGCCGCCGAGCGCGAGGCTGCCCGTGTCGCCCATGAAGACCTGGGCCGGAAAGGCATTGTACCAGAGGAAACCGATGCACGCGCCTACAAAGGCGGCGATGAACACCACAAGTTCCCCGCTGTCCGGGATGAACAGGACGTTGAGGTAGTCGCTGAAAACGGCGTTGCCCGAGACATAGGCGAGAATGGCGAGGGTCAGCCCGATGATGGCGCTGGTCCCTGTGGCGAGGCCGTCCATGCCGTCGGTGAGGTTGGCCCCGTTGGAGACGGCCGTGACGATGAAGACGACGATGAGGGCGAAGACGGCGAATTGGGCCCAAGGCGAATCCGTGGCCCAGTCGGTCAACTTGGCGTAGTCGAATTCGTTGTCCTTGACAAAGGGAATGGTGGTCTTCATGGACCGGCGCTCCACCCGCACCCAGCCGTCTCCGTCTGTGTCTTCCACACCTTGGGCGAGTGCTTCGACGGCGGTGGCGGGGACGGCTTCCTTCACCCGGACTTGCGGGCTCCAAAAGAGCATGGCGGCCACCATCAGGCTCGCGGCGACTTGGCCGAAGACCTTGAACTTGCCCGCGAGGCCCTCTTTGTTTTTGAGGAAGACTTTGATGTAGTCGTCGATGAAGCCGATGCCGCCCAGCAGCACGGTCACGAGGAGCATGCACTGGATGTAGACGTTGGTGAGGTCGGCCAGCAGCAGGGTCGGGACGAGGATGGCACTCAGGATGATGATGCCGCCCATGGTCGGGGTGCCTTGCTTCTGCATCTGGCCCTCGAGTCCCAGGTCGCGGACGATTTCGCCCACCTGCTTCAGCTGCAGCCATTCGATGATGCGCCGTCCGATGCCGATGGAGACCAGCAGGGAGAGCATGGCGGCGGCGGCGGCCCGGAACGAGATGTACTGGAACAGGCCTGCCCCCGGGAAGTCGGCGCTTTGGTGGAGGTGGTCGAAAAGGTGGTACAGCATCGTCTCGGGATCAGTGGGTGGTGAGGGATGCGGTGAGGACGGCGACGTCGTCGAACGGGAGCTTTTCGCCCTGGACCTCCTGGTATTTTTCGTGACCCTTGCCGGCGACGAGCACGACGTCTCCGGGCCGGGCCTGGATGCAGGCCGACCGGATGGCTTCGGCCCTGTCCTGGTTGGCGGTGACCTTGCGGGCCTGGATGGGGTCGAGTCCGGCTTTCATTTCGGCGATGATGGCCGCGGGGTCCTCACTGCGCGGGTTGTCCGAGGTGAGGATGACGAGGTCGGCCAGATCGGCCGCCACCTGCGCCATGACGGGCCGCTTGGTGCGGTCGCGATCACCGCCGCAGCCCACGACGCAGAGGATGCGCGCTTCGTGTCCCGTACCGGGGGCACCGGCACCGGATTGGCGCACGGCCTGCAGGGTTTCCAGGACTTTGCGCAGGGCATCCGGGGTGTGGGCGTAGTCCACGATGGCATGGACGCTGCCGTCGCCCGATCGCACCTGTTGCATGCGGCCTTCGGGCGCGTCGAGCAGGGAGAGGTGGGTCAGGGTCTCCATGGCGTCCCAACCGAGCTCGCGGGCCACGGCGTAGACCGCGGTGAGATTGGAAGCGTTGAATTCTCCGATGAGCCGGGTGTAGAGGTCCTGTCCGTCAATGTGCAGCTGCAGTCCGCCCAGTCCGTTCTCGACGATGCGGGACTTGTGGTCGGCGACCTGCTTGGTGCCGTAGGTGACGACGCGGGCCCGCGTGCCGGAGACCATGGTGTCGTGGTGCCGGGCATCGGCATTGGTCAGGGCGAAGGCCGTGGCGGGCAGTTTGTCGAACAGGGACTTCTTGGCCCCGATGTAGGCGTTGAAATCGCCGTGGTAGTCGAGGTGGTCGTGGGTGATGTTGGTGAAGACGCCTCCGGCCAGGGGTGTTCCCGTCAGGCGGTGCTGGTCGAGTGCGTGGGAACTGGCTTCCATGAAGCAGTGTGTGCACCCGGCGTCCAGCATGTCGGCGAACAGCTTCTGGAGGCCGACGGGGTCGGGTGTCGTGTGGGTGGCGGGTACCACTTTGTCCACGATGCGGTTCTCCACCGTGCTCACGAGTCCCGCCTTGCGGTCGAACATCCTGGCCAGGCGGTGCAGCAGTGTGGCGACCGTGGTCTTGCCGTTGGTGCCGGTGATGGCCACGATGCGCAGCCGCTCGCCGGGATTGTCGTGGAAGTTGGCGGCCAGGTGCCCGAGGGCGGCCCTGGCGTTCTCCACCTGGATATAGACGACCTGCTCCTTGCGGTCATCCTCTTCGGGAAGGCGCTCACAGACCACGGCCGCAGCCCCGGCGCGCACGGCGCCCGGAATGTGTTCGTGACCGTCGACCACCGTGCCTGGGATGGCCACGAAGCAGCTGAAGGGCTTGACCTTGCGGCTGTCCGCCACCACGGACTCCACAGCGATGTGCGTGGAGCCGATCACTTCGGAGATGCGCGCGCCGTAGAGGATGTCCTTGAGCAGCTTCATGACAGTTCGAGCAGGATGGTCTGACCGTCCCGGGGGGCCGTTCCGGGTGAAATGCTTTGACGGCGGACGGTGCCGCGCCCCTGTATGTCCACACGCAGTCCCCGGGTTTCGAGCAGGCGCACGGCATCGCGCAGGGCCATGCCGCGGACGTCCGGGATGGCGGACCCTTCGGTCTTGCGCGGGGTCAGGGTGACGTGGGTGTCGTCCGTGCTGGCCGCCACGTGGCTCGGGGCTACATCCAGACCCATGCCCGCCGTGTCCAGGACGTAGGTCATGCCGAGGGTGCGGTAGAGGCCCGTGAGGACGGTGGCATCGCCGTTCATGGAAACCGGGAGGCGGGGGGTGGAGGCCAAGGGGCCTTTTTCCATCTCGGTGAGGTCAGGGTGGGTGCCGTAGAGGTGGTCGGCGATGGCGCGGAAGACCGGTGCGGCCACGGTGCCACCGTAGTACCCGTGTTCGGTGGGCCGTTGCACCACCACGGCAATGGTGTATGCCGGTCGGTCCGCGGGGAAATAGCCGGCAAAGGAGCCGCGGTGTCCCTTGTATCCGCCCTGCGGTGAGGAGGCGCGGGCCGTTCCGGTCTTGCCGGCGACCCGGTAGGGGCGGTCGCGGAAGACATCCTCTGCGGTACCGTGTCCGCCCGGCGCGCACACCCGTTCCATCATGTCCTGCATGGCGGCGATGGTGGGGCGGCTGGCGATGCGTTCGCGTATCACTTCCACGGGCCGGCTTTCCACCACGTGGCTGCCTTCGAGGAAGGCGTCCGCGAAGCGCGGACGAATGAGCCGACCATCCGATGCGATGGCGTTGTAGAAGGCCGCCGTCTGGAGCGGCGTCATGGTGACCTCGTAGCCGATGGACATCGAGGTAAGGGAGCAGGCGCTCCAGGAGCGTTCCGTGGTGGAGGCGTGGACCTTGGGCTGGCCCTCGCCCGCGAGGGCGATGCCGAGGGGAGCGCCCAGTCCGAGGTTGGCGAGGGCGTCCAGCCACGCCTGCTCGTTCCCGGCGAAGACCTGTTGGACGGCCTTGGCGGTGCCCACATTGGAGCTGTGCTCGAACACTTCTTCGAGTCGCAGGGGGCCATAGCCGCCCTCGTCATGGCTGGTGTCCTCCATTTCCGAGCAGCCCTTGGCCGGCTTGTATTTGCCGTTGCCCGTATCAATGGTGTCCGACGCTGTCAACCGGCCGGATTCGAGCAGCGCCATGATGCTGGCCAGCTTGAAGGTCGAGCCGGGCTCCACCGCGGTGCCGATGGCGTGGTTGTAGGATTCGACATAGCGGTTGTCCGCTTCGTCGTGGACGAGGTTGGCCATGGCAACCACATTGCCCGTTCCCACTTCGAGGACGACGGCGCAGCCCCACTCGGCGGCGTGGTGTTCGAGCTGGGCGCGCAGGGCGTCCGTGGCGACGTCCTGGGTGCGCAGGTCAATTGTGGTGCGCACATCCCGCCCCGGCTCGGGTGCGCGGATGAAGTCGTCGGTTGCCGGAATCCAGTAGTTGCCGTGGATGCGCCGCATGAGCTGTTCCCCGGCCTGGCCTGAGAGCGCCTCATTGAATGCGGCTTCGATGCCCACGCTGTTGCCCTCCGGGCGGTGGAGCCCGATGGTGCGGTTGGCGAGGGGGGAGAAAGGCTTGTCCCGCCTCGGCTTTTCGGAGAACATGAATCCGGAGCGGTTGCGGGAGTGGTCCCCGATCCAGGGGAAGGACTGCACGGTCCCGCGGCGGTCCCATTCGATGTTGCGCGCAATGCGCACATAGCGGCTCTTGCCTGAGGCGTGCGCCTGCAGGAGGAAGTCGCGCCACCCTTGCTCCGAGCGCTGCCCGAATTCATCGGCCAGGGCCTGGGATAGGGCGGGGAGTTCGGCCAGGAATTCCGCTTTTTCTTCCGGGGTGTCGATGACGGTGGGGTCCCAGTGGAGGTCGAAGCGGGGAACGGAGGCCGCGAGGAGGTGCCCGTCGGCGGACAGGATGCGCCCGCGCTCGGGTTCGATGGTCCGTACCTGGGGCAGCATGGCGGCGGACTGGGCGTGGCCGGGGTCAAGCTGGATCTGGGCGATGCGCAACAGGATGGCCACCCCGAACAGGGCGAAGACCGAGAAGAGCACCCAGGCCCGCGTGGCGATATGCTGGAGGTTCTTCATGGCGTGGGGGTGTTGCTGGCGGGCAGGCTCGTGGGGGGTGCCGTCGGGGCGGTCAACCCGACCGCGGCCATGTCCTCATCGAGGCGACTGCGCTGCAGCTGTGATTCGAAACGGCCGCGGAGGCTCTGCTCGTGGTGGCGCAGGTTCTGGAGCTCTTTGCGCCCCTCCTTGATGGCGCGCTCGTTGTATTCGTACTGGTACTCGAGGTAGGTGTACCCGAGCATGAGCAGGACGATGAATCCGATGAAGGGCAGGTGACGGATGACCTCCGGGCCGCCCAGCCATTCGCCGGTCAGGGATTGGCGCACGGGTGAAAACACGCGGCCCATCCAGCGGCCGAGACGGGAGGGCTGACGCTTGGTGGGCTGCCCGCCCGTTTGCCGGGTGCGCGCCGGGTCGAGGGGCTGGGCGTGGCCGGCCTTGCGCCGCCGCTTCGGTGGTGCGGTCAGGACATCGCGGTGGTCCTGGGCAATGTTGCGGGCGAGGCGCTCCTCCGGGGTGAGCCGGCGGTTGGCCTTGGGCTTGTTCCGCCCCCTGCGGTTGGATGGACGGCTCATGCGGCTTGGTTGTTTCGGGCGGCCACCCGCAAGCGGGCGCTGCGCGACCGCGGGTTGCGTTCCATTTCATCTGCGTCGGCGACGATCGCCTTGCCGGTCACCTTGTTGAAGGGGGCGAGCGATCGGCCATGGAAGTCCTTGGCGATTTCGCCGTCGAGGTTGCCGGCGCGCATGAAGCGTTTGACCATGCGGTCCTCGAGGCTGTGGTAGCTGATGACCACGAGCCGTCCTTCGGGTTTGAGGAGTCTGAGGCTGGCCTTCAGCAGCTCAGCCAGTGCGCCGAGTTCGTCGTTGACCGCGATGCGCAGTGCCTGGAAGGCCTGGGCGAGGTATTGGTTCCGCTTCTGTTGGGGCGCAAGGGGCATCAGAACCTCCTGGAGGCGGCCCGTTGAGGTGATGGACGGGGCGTCTGCATCGGCCATGGCCTGGCGCAGGGCGCGGGCGGCGCGGTGTGGCTGTGATAGCTCACCGTATTCGCGGAACAGCCGGGTGAGCTCTTGCTCGTCCATGCGGCGCAGGAGGGCGTCGGCCCCCTCGGGCAGCCGCGGGTCCATGCGCATGTCGAGCTGGCCGTCGGCCCGGGTACTGAACCCGCGTTCGCCCGCATCGAACTGGTGGGAGCTGACACCGAGGTCGGCCAGGATGCCGTCGACCTGGGTCACGCCGTGCAGCTTGAGGAAGTTGGCGGCGAACCGGAAGTTCTCGGGGATCAGGGCAAAGCGGCTGTCGTC
>CALKUW010000082.1 GCA_937996585.1 uncultured Flavobacteriales bacterium | reverse complement strand
GTTCGGCTTCAGCCTGTGCTTCGGCGACAGCATCGGCGGCATCATCGGCAACCCTCTGACCTTCCTGAACTTCAACAACGTCGGAGCAGCACCCCACCCGCGCATCGGCAGCAGCATCCCCTTCCTCCTCTTCGCTCTGTTCCAATTGAAGTTCGCCATCATCACACCGGCGCTCATCACGGGCAGCATGGCGGGCCGCATCCGGTTCCGGAGCTACATCCTGTTCATGGTGCTGTTTTCCGTCTTCATCTATGCACCGCTCGCCCACATGACCTGGCATCCGGACGGGCTGCTGATGAACCTCGGCGTACTGGACTTCGCCGGGGGTACGGTCGTCCACATGTCCGCCGGATTCGCCGCGCTCGCCGGCGCCGTCTTCCTGGGACCGCGCAAGGTGGACCGCCTCGAGCACGCCAACATCCCCTTCATCATCCTCGGCACCGGCCTGTTGTGGTTCGGCTGGTTCGGCTTCAATGCCGGCTCGGCGCTGGGCGCCAACAGCGACGCTGTGCTGGCCTTCGCCAACACCCACTTCGCCTCGGCCAGCGGCATGATCACGTGGATGTTCTTCGAGCGCTTCCAGGGCCGGAAGATGAACGCGGTGGGTGCCTGCATCGGCGCCATTGTCGGCCTGGTCGCCATCACCCCCGCCGCCGGCTTCGTGACCGTGCAGGAGAGTGTCCTCATCGGCTTCATTGCTGCGCTCGTCTCGAATTGGGCCATCTCCCGCCAGAAGCGGAGCGGCCTGGATGACACGCTCGATGTCTTTCCGTCGCACGGTGTGGGGGGCATCGTCGGCATGATCCTGACCGGGGTCTTCGCCGGAGAGGTCGGACTGACATCGGGTGAAACAACCACATTCATGTGGCACATCATTGCCCTTCTCGGCGTGGCGGTGTTCACCTTCGGTGGCAGCTACCTCCTCTTCCGCATCGTCGATGTCATGATCCCGGTGCGCGTCAGCGGCTGGCAGGAGACCCTCGGACTAGACGAGAGCCAGCACGGTGAACAATTGGATTGAATTCACCAGCCCGGATGCAAAACAATCCCCAATGTTGGGGGCATGTGCCTCACTTCAGAGGGAATAAGGTGTTACCTTCGCACCGCACGACGCAAACGAGTCCGAGAAGGGTCATGAAGTTGCGTCAAACCCAACTCTTTTGACAGACTTCCATTCGCTCGGTTTGAGCGAACCCCTCATGAAGGCCCTCGTACCGCTTGGATACGAGACCCCCACCCCCATTCAGGCCCAGGCCATTCCCCATGTGATCGAAGGACGCGACGTCCTCGGGGTCGCCCAGACCGGCACTGGCAAGACGGCGGCATTCTCACTGCCCATGCTGCACAGGCTCGGAATGCACCCCCCAAGGAATGCCCGGAAGGTCATCCGCGCCCTCATCCTGAGCCCGACCAGGGAGCTCTCCGCACAGATCGGTGACAGCATCCGGGATTATTCGCCCTACATGAACATCGCGCACACCGTGATCTTTGGTGGAGTCTCTCAGGGCAAGCAGGTTTCCGCATTGAAACGTGGTGTGGACATCGTGGTGGCCACCCCTGGACGCCTGCTCGACCTCATCGACCAGGGCTACGTGGATCTCCGTCACCTCGAATATTTCGTGCTCGATGAAGCGGATACCATGCTCGACATGGGCTTCATCCACGACATCCGGAAGGTGATCAAGCTGTTGCCGCCGAAGCGCCAATCTCTGTTCTTCTCTGCCACCATGCCGCAGAACATCCAGGAGCTGGCCGACACCATACTCGACGCCCCCGTGACGGTGGAGGTCGAGCGCCGCAGCTCCGCAGCGGAGACGGTGGACCAGCGCGTCTACTTCGTCCGGCAGACCGAGAAGAAACACCTGCTCGTCGATGTGCTGAAGGCGCCGGATGTGACCAGTGCCCTCGTGTTCACCCGCACCAAATATGGCGCGGACAAGCTCGTTCGCCATCTGCGAAAGGAAGGCGTGCGGAGCGAGGCCATCCACGGCAACAAGAGCCAGCCCCAGCGCGAAAAGGCGATGAAGGCCTTCAAGCGCGGCGACCTCGGTGTGCTGGTCGCCACGGACATCGCTGCTCGAGGCATTGATGTCGATGAGCTGAGCCACGTCGTCAACTTCGAAATCCCCAACATTCCTGAGACCTATGTGCACCGCATTGGCCGCACGGGCCGTGCCGGAGCGGAAGGCATTGCCATTTCGTTCTGCAACGAGGAGGACGAAAGGACCTACCTGCGCGACATCCAACGCCTGATTCGCCGAGAGGTTCCGCTCGACACGGACCAGGACTACCACCTGCCCCTGCCCCCCATTCCCCTCGATTCCGAGCGACCCGGATCCTCAGGCGGCGGCAAGGGTAAGGGATCCGGCAAAAAAAGACGCGGTGGCCCTGGCGGTCGACCCGGCGGCCATTCCGGCAAGGGCAAGTCCTTCCGTGGAGGTTCGGGAAACCGCAACGGACGCCCTTCCTCGGGGGGGCATGGTGGAGGCAAGCCCGGCGGAGGCAGGAACAAACGCCGCAGGCCTGGCGGACGGGGACCACAGCCCTCTTCCGGCGGGTCGAATTAATTTCGGGTCATGCAGAACCTGCTCGCTGAGACCTACGGCCACCTGCTCAACCCGGAGCTCCTGGACACGATTGTCCAATCCGGTCAATTCCGCGAGGTCGAGAAAGGCACGCTCATCATGGATGTGGGCGACCCGATTCCCGGTCTTCCACTTCTGATGAAGGGCGCAATCAAGATCCTCAGGGTCGACGATGCAGGCGACGAGATGCTCATCTACTTCCTCGAAGCCGGTGACAGCTGTGCCATGACACTGGGCAGCTTTTTCGGGGTCTCCAAGAGCGCCATCCGCGCCGTCGCCGAGCAGGACAGCACCCTTGTGATTGTCCCTATGGACAAGGCCTACGACTGGATTGGTACATACTCGGATTTCAGACAGTTCGTGATCGAGAGCTTCAATACCAGACTACAGGAACTGGTGGAAGCGATGGATTCGGTCGCCTTCATGGACCTTCACGACAGGCTCGCCAAATACCTGAGTGACCGGGTCAAGGTGAACGGTACGACCTCCCTGTCCACCACGCACGCCGAAATCGCCGCCGACCTGCACACCTCCCGGGTCGTGGTCTCGCGCATCCTGAAGCAGCTCGAGCGGGAGGGCACCATCGAGCTTCACCGCAACCGCATCGAGGTCCTCAAATTCTAAGGTCGTACTTGGGTTTGCGTAACCTGTGTGGCGGCCCATCTCGGGCCAACCCCTGTACTTTGCATCGTGAAGTCGTGGATCCCCGCCCTCGAATGGCTGCCCCGCTACAGCCGCCGGGACCTGGCCGGTGACCTCCCGGCGGGCCTGACGGTGGGCGTCATGCTCATCCCGCAGGGCATGGCATACGCCATGATCGCCGGGCTCCCCGTGGTCTATGGGCTGTATGCCGCCCTCATTCCCCAAGTCGTCTATGCCTTCCTCGGCAGCTCCCGTCAGCTCGCCGTGGGGCCGGTCGCCATGGATTCTCTGCTCGTCGCATCGGGGTTGGCGGGCATGGCGGTGTCGGGTTCCGACCGCTACATCGCCCTAGCCCTGCTCCTCGCCTTGATGATGGGGGCCATCCAGCTCCTATTGGGTACGCTGCGGATGGGGTTTCTCGCCCAATTCCTCTCGCGTCCGGTCATCAGCGGCTTCACCAGCGCCGCAGCCCTCATCATCGGGCTGAACCAACTGCCCAGCGTCCTCGGCATTCGCATCGAACGCAGTGCCCAACTGCACATGCTCCTCGGTGATGCCATCCGCCACATCAGTGAGGTACACCTTCCCACTTTGGCCATGGCCGTCGCGGGCATTGCGCTCCTCTTCGCCCTTCGTCGCTTGGCGCCGCGCATCCCAGGCTCCCTCGCCGTGGTCACCCTCGGCATCCTCGCCGTCCACTTCGGCGACCTCGGCGCCATCGGCATCCGGGTGGTGGGCACCATCCCATCGGGTCTGCCCGGCTTCGCACTGCCCGCTTTCACCCTGGAAGACGTCACCGCACTCGCCCCCATGGCCGCCACCCTGGCCCTCATCGCCTTCATGGAGGCCTACAGCGTCGCACGGGCCGTGTCGCAAAAGCGCGGCGACCACGAGGTCGATGCCGATCAGGAGCTGCGCGCCCTGGGAGCCGCCAACCTCCTTGGCTCCCTGTTTGGCGCCTACCCGACCACGGGCGGTTTCTCCCGCACCGCCGTCAACGACCGGGCCGGCGCCATGACCGGGGTGAGCGCGCTGGTATCGGCATGCGTCATCGCCTTGACCCTGACCTTCCTGACGCCCCTGTTCAGCCAATTGCCCCAGGCCGTCCTCGGCGCCATCATTATGGTTGCCGTGTCAGGCCTTATCGACATCCGTTACGTCGGGCGCCTGTTCCGCAGCCACCGGGAAGAGGCGGTCCTCCTGCTGCTGACCTTCCTGCTGACGGCATTTGGCGGCATGGTCGTCGGCATCGCCAGCGGCGTCGCCATGGGCCTGATCCTGACCCTCTATCGCAGCACCCGCCCACACGCCGCCGAACTCGGCACCATTGCCGGCATCTACCGCAATGTGGACCGCTTCCCCGATGCGGTCACGTCTGAGGGCTGCATCATCGTCCGGTATGACGGCCCCCTGCACTACGCGAGCCAAGCACATTTCAAGGACTTCGTCTCGGGCCTCATCGACCGGCGGCGCCAGCGGGGCGAAAGCGTCAGCCGGGTCGTACTTCACGCCGAATCCATCCCCTATCTCGACGCTTCGTCCACGGACATGTTGGGTGCCCTGCTTGACGATTGGGCCACCGAGGGCATCCAGCTCGAGGTCGCCGGCGCCATCGGGCCGGTTCGGGATGCACTGAAGCGGACGGGGTTGATGGACCGCATTGGCGCCCATCATTTCCACACCGGTGTCGAAGCCGCGCTGGACGGAGACGGTCCCGCGGATGGCATGCAGGGCATCGCTACGCAAACGGGTGTGAAACGGTAACCCATGTTGCCCGTCCTTCCTCCGTTTCTCCCGAAATTCACACCATGAAAGTCGAACAGATCTATACCGGATGCCTCGCCCAAGGTGCATACTACATCGAGTGTTGTGACGAAGCGGTGGTCATCGACCCATTGCGCGAGGTCCAGCCCTACATCGATCGGGCCGAGGCCGGTGGCAAGAAGATCAAGTACATTTTCGAGACGCATTTCCACGCCGACTTCGTGAGCGGACACGTAACCCTGTCCGAGAAGACCGGCGCCCCCATCGTCTACGGTCCGAACGCCAACCCCAAGTTCGACGCGCACATCGCCCGGGACGGTGAAGTGTTCAAGGTGGGCAAGGTGACCATCGAGGTCCTGCACACGCCGGGGCACACCATGGAATCCACGACCTACCTGCTTCGCAACAAGGAAGGCAAGCCCCACGCCATCTTCACGGGTGACACGCTTTTCCTCGGCGATGTAGGCCGTCCCGACCTGGCCCAAAAGGGCGCGGACATGACGCAGGAAGACCTCGCCGGCATCCTGTTCGACAGCCTTCGGGAGAAGATCATGACCTTGCCCGACGAGGTCATCGTCTACCCCGGGCACGGCGCCGGTTCGGCCTGCGGCAAGAACATGAGCAGTGAGACCGTGGGTTCCGTGGGCGACCAGAAGGCCACGAACTACGCGCTGCGCGCCGACATGACCAAGGAGGAGTTTATCGCTGAGGTCACGGATGGCCTGTTGGCCCCACCCGCCTACTTTCCTCTGAACGTCAAGCTGAACAAGGAAGGGTACGCCTCCATTGACGAGGTGCTCGACCAGGGCACGCGTGGGCTTTCGCCCGATGCCTTCGAGGCGGCAGCGAACGAGACCGGCGCGGTCATCCTCGATGTCCGGGCCAAGGATGCCTTCCACCAGGCGCATGTACCCCGCAGCACCTTCATCGGCCTCGACGGGAGCTTCGCCCCTTGGGTCGGCACCATGATCGTCGACGTCCAGCAGCCCATCCTGCTCGTATGTGATGCCGGAACAGCCAATGAAGCCGTCACCCGCCTCTCCCGCGTCGGTTTCGACCAGGTCCTGGGCCACCTCGAGGGTGGCATCGCGGCCTGGCAATCAGCCGGGAAGGAAGTGGACAGCATTACCTCCATCACGGCTGAAGAGCTGGCCGCCATGAAGAAGGCGGGCAAGGTCAAGGTCTTCGATGTGCGCAAGCCCGGCGAATTCGCCTCCGAGCATGTGATCGATGCCGAATCCATTCCCCTGGCCGACCTGAACGACCATCTTGCGGAGATTCCGAAGGACCAGCCGTTCTATGTGCACTGCCAGACCGGCTACCGCTCCCTCATCGCCGGCAGCGTCCTCAAGGCCCGTGGCTACCACAATGGCATCGATGTCCTGGGCGGATTCGAGGCCATCAAGGAGACCGATACGCCGGTATCGGATTGGGTCTGCCCTTCCACGCTGTAAGCGTTGGGTGAATCCATTCGGATGCGCTAATTTTGGCGCCCCTTCCCGGAGAAGTCCGGGTGTCACACCCAGGTGGCGAAATTGGTAGACGCGCAGTCTTCAGGCGGCTGTGCCTTCGGGCGTGCTGGTTCGAGTCCAGTTCTGGGTACTTCAAACCGCTCCTCATTCGAGGGGCGGTTTTCTTTTGCCCGATATCGGAATGCGCCGACGAACCCTCGCTGCGGCACGGTGCGTAGAGGCACCATGCACTTGATGAAAACCCTGGCCGCCGCGGCCATTGTCGCGCTGGCCTCCTGCACGCCCGAGACCTACATCGACCCCATCGTCGATGACATCGCCCAGGTCCCCGAAGCCCAACAGGAACGTCCGGACGGATCCGCGGAAGCGACCGACCTCTCCACATCGGAGGCGGCGAACACCCTGTCCGTCTTGCAACTCGACACCCCGCACCTCTGGACGGGCTGCCACGGCGAGGGGCGCATGACTTTCCGCGCCGACTCCACCATGACGTGGGAATTGGACGGTCCTCCGTTTGATTCCCCCTACCTGCTCGATGGCGAAGGCAACCTCTACCCCGGTTGCGCCATGGACTGCGAATCCATGTTG
The DNA here is from genome assembly GCA_937996585.1 of uncultured Flavobacteriales bacterium. GTDB lineage: Bacteria > Bacteroidota > Bacteroidia > Flavobacteriales_D > Sanyastnellaceae > UBA8752. Next base: position 3,029 of record CALKUW010000082.1, on the reverse strand, counting down.
CCCTACCGGTATGACGCGGACCGCCGCATCTGGCGGCAATTCGACGGGTACTGCTGGTACGACCTGACGCCGGTACCCTGAGGTCGGCTCAGGTGTAGATCACGCCGGCCGCAACGGTGAGGCGCGTGCCCGGGTCGACCAGGATGAAGGAGCCCGTCGCGCGGTTGCGGCGGTAATCGTCCACGAGGATGGGCGCCGCCGTGCGGATGCGCACCCGTGCGATGTCGTTCATGCCGATTTCGAGGTCGTCCTCGATGCGGTGAAGCGTGTTGATGTCGAGCTTGTAGACCACCTCCTTGACAACGGCCTTGGCCTCGCGTGAGGTGTGGTGGAGCTCGAACCGGGTTCCGGGCCGCATCGGCTGCTCGCTGAGCCAGCAAATGCGGGCGTCGAGGTCCTGGCTGGAATTGGGCTGGTTGTTCTCGCGCACGAGCATGTCGCCGCGGCTCAGGTCGATGTCATCACCGAGGGTCATGACTACGCTCTGCGGCGGGAAGGCCATGTCCACCTTCTTGTCTCCGATGGCGATGGAAGTGACGGTCGTGGACAATCCACTGGGCAGCGCCACCACCTCATCGCCCACCTTGAACACCCCGCCGGCCACGCGACCGGCGTAGCCGCGGAAGTCGCGGTCGGCATCCGTCTGCGGACGGATCACGTACTGTACCGGGAACCGACAGTCCTGCAGGTTGCGGTCCGCCGCCACATGGACGTGCTCTAGGTGGTTCAACAGCGTCGGGCCATCGTACCAATCCATGCGCTCGGACCGGTCCACGACGTTGTCCCCCTGCAGGGCACTGATGGGGATGAAGCGGATGTCCGGAATGTCGAGTCGGCTGGAGAAGCTTCGGTAGGTATCGACGATCTCGTTGTACCGTCCCTCGTCCCATTCGACCAGGTCCATCTTGTTCACACAGACCACCATGTGCTTAATGCCCAGCAGGTGGGAAATGAAGCTGTGGCGGTGGGTCTGCTCGAGCAGACCGGCACGCGCATCGATGAGGATGATGGCGAGGTCGGCAGTGGAAGCGCCCGTCACCATGTTCCGGGTGTACTGGATGTGTCCCGGGGCGTCCGCGATGATGAACTTCCGCTTGGGCGTGGCGAAATAGCGGTAGGCCACATCGATGGTGATGCCCTGCTCCCGCTCCGCCCTGAGGCCGTCGGTCAGGAGGGACAGATCGGCCCCGTCCGTGCCGCGCTGGGTGGAGGCCTGCTCGATGCTCTCGAGCTGGTCCTCGAAAATGGTCTTGCTGTCGTACAACAGGCGCCCGATCAACGTGCTCTTGCCGTCGTCCACGCTGCCTGCCGTGATGAATCGAAGGAGTCCTTGTTCCATGATTTCTTGCTGCTCTTTTCCTTGATTCCGGCGGCTCAGAAGTAGCCTTCCTTCTTGCGGTCCTCCATGGCCGACTGGCTGCGCTTGTCGTCCATGCGGCCTCCGCGCTCCGTCTTGCGGGCTGCGGCCACCTCGCCGATGATCTTTTCGAGCGTGTCGGCATCGCTCTCCACAGCACCCGTGATGGTCAGGTCGCCGAGGGTGCGGAAACGCACCTGCAGCTTCTCGACCTTTTCGTCGGGGCGGAGGTTGAGGTATTCGCTGTGGGCGAGGATCTGACCGTCGCGTCGCACCACCTCACGCTCGTGGGCGAAGTAGAGACTTGGTATGGCGATGTTCTCGCGCAGGATGTAGTTCCAGATGTCGAGCTCCGTCCAGTTGTTGAGCGGAAACACCCGGAAGTGCTCGCCGGGCTGGTGCTTGCCGTTGTAGAGATCCCACAGCTCCGGGCGCTGGTTCTTGGGATCCCATTGGCTGAAATCGTCGCGGTGACTGAAGAAACGCTCCTTGGCGCGGGCCTTCTCCTCGTCCCGTCGGGCGCCACCGCAGCATGCATCGAATTGATGCTGCTCAATCGTGTTGATAAGGGTAGGCGTTTGGATGCGGTTGCGCGAAGCGTTGAACCCCTTTTCCTCGGTGACCTCGCCCCGGTCGATCAGTTCCTGGACGCTTCCGACGATGAGCTGCACGCCGAGCTCGGCCACCAGGTCATCGCGGAACTGCATGGTCTCTGGGAAATTGTGGCCCGTATCGATGTGGACCAGCGGCATGGGGATGCGGGCCGGTGCGAAGGCCTTGCGGGCAAGGTGGGTCACACAGATGCTGTCCTTGCCCCCGCTGAACAGGATGGCCGGACGCTCGAACTGCGCCGCCACCTCCCTCATCACGTAAATGCCCTCAGCCTCGAGTTCATCGAGGTGGCTCATGTTGTAATCACTCATCGTCTTTCCTTCCAATGTTTCCGTACCTGAACCACGCCCGCTCGTGGAAGTAGTAGAGCACCATCTTCAGGATGCTTTCCATGACCATGATACCGCTGGCGGCCTTGATGTCCCCGAACACGACATACACGAAGGTGAAGGTCGTGGCCGAGGCAATGATGCGCCAGGTGATGGTCTTCGCCAGGTGCCGCGTGCGGCTTGCTTTTGTTTCCATGGCGGTTCAGGTTAGGGGGTTAAAGATCGGCATAGGCCCGCACGCGCTGCACGGATTCGTCCACGGATGCATCCGTGGTGTCGAGGTCGAGAAAATCCGATGAAGGCACACCGTAGGCGTCGCTGTGAAAGTGCTCGCGGCCCCGGACTTCCGTAGTGTGGACGAAGACCTCCTTGACATGGGCGCGCTCCTTGAACTCCTCTCGGAGCCAACGGAAAGGGGCCACCACAGCCACGATCGTCACACGCCCCTGGCGACTGAGGTACAGGGCAATGTCCTGCGCACGTCGGATGTTCGCCTCCCTTCCCGCGTCGCTGTAGTCGACATTGGCGGTCAATGCCCGGAGGTCGTCACCGTCGATCATAAAGGCATCGAGGCCATCATTCCTGAAGTTCTCCAGCAGGGCGCGACCGATGGTCGATTTGCCGGCTCCGGGCTGTCCGGTGATCCATATGATGGGCTGCTCATTGGGCATGGGGCTAAAGTTAGCGCCGGTCAGCGCGTGACTATCGCGTCAACCAGTGGTATTCGTCAC
>CALKUW010000081.1 GCA_937996585.1 uncultured Flavobacteriales bacterium | reverse complement strand
CTCGACCGGTTCGATTCCCATTTTATTTCTGCCCCGATCGCGGCCATCCTGTTGCAGGTTTTCTGATTTTCGCGCCATGTACATCCACAGTGCCGGACACAAGGTCATCGCCGTCTTCTACCTGATCGCTCTTCTCATCATGGTGGCGGTGCATTTCATTCCCGCGGTGCCGAAGCTGGTCGAGTGGGGTGTGGGCATCGTCTTGCTCTCGCTCTGTCTGCTGGTCCTGTGGTTCTTCCGCATTCCGCCGCGTCCGTTCGATGCGGCGCCGAATGAGATCACGGCCGTCAGCGATGGCAAGGTGGTGCTTGTGGAGGAGGTCGATGAGCCGGAAGTCCTCGGCGGCAAGGCCATCAAGGTGTGCATCTTCCTGAGCATCTTCGATGTGCATGCCCAATGGGCACCGATCGGCGGCAAACTGGAGTACTTCAAGTATCACGAAGGGGAATACCTCGTGGCCTGGCACGAGAAATCGTCAACGTTGAATGAGCGCACCACCTTTGCCCAGCGCACCCCTGCCGGTCTGGTGGTGTGGCGGCAGATCGCCGGGGCGGTCGCGCGGCGCATCCGCTGGTTCGTTGAGGAGGGGCAGGACATCGGCCATGCCGACGAATGCGGCTTCATCCTGTTCGGGTCGCGCATCGACCTCTACCTGCCGCTGGGGGCGGAAGTGGTCGTGGAACCCGGGGACAGGGTCGTGGCACGCGGCACCGTCATCGCGCGGTTGCCTGAAGTGCATTAACTTCCGCGGTTCAGCCGGGCCCCTGCCCACAATCTGAACCAAAACATGCGAATCGCAACCTTCTTCATGGCCGTGCTGTGCGCGGCATCACTGGGCATGCAGGCCCAGAGCTTCCAACGCCTTGACGCTGCACACATGGTGCAGGCTCCCATGACCGCCGTCGACATGACAGGCGAGGAGATCATCCCCTACCAGCCGTTGACCAGCCACAACGTGGGAGACATCGACCACCTGGAAATCCGGGAAATCGTCATCCAGCGCCAGGTTATCGGCTACACCCAGTACGACCTGCAGTCCAACTACGCCGTGGACGACCGCGTGGTCAGCTCAAGCGGGGGTGTGAGTGCCGGCTGGATCCAATCCCTCGAGACCTCGCCCTTCAGCGACCGGGGTACGGGCTACAACCATAAGGATGCCGGAACCGATGCCGATTGGGGCGAAATTCCCTACGACCGGATCGAGGACGTCCGCATCGGATGGCCCTCCCTCGGCCACCTTGCCAACGGCAGCGAGTTCGCCTTGAGTCATGCCAGCACGGGCGGATTGGTGTTGGCCACCCGTGATGCCACGGGCAGCGGCGACTGGACGACCACGACCCTGCCGGCCCTGACCGCGGAGGACGAGTCGGACATCTGGCACCTCTGGCCCCGCGCCTGCACCGGTGGCCCCGATGGCAATACCATCCACGCCATCTGCATTTCCGCACCCGTCGCCAACGGAGGTGTATTGTACAATGGCCAGGACGGTGCCTTGATCTACATGCGCTCCACCGACGGTGGTGGCACCTGGGACATGCAGACCTTCGCCGAGCTCGATACGGCTTCATTTGCCGCCGGCTTCGTGGCAGATGCGTATGCCATCCACGCAGAGGGTGAAACGGTGGCCTTCGCCGTGTTCAACGGCTTCTACGACACCTTCGCCATGGTGTCCGAAGACAACGGAGAGACCTGGACGTACGAGACCATCATCGACTTCCCGGTGGACAACTACATCGTGGACTCGGGTGCTCTCCTCGATACCACCATTGCGGATGCCGTGGACGCGAGCGGAAATGCCATGTTCCTGAATGCCGACCGTGCCGGTGATGTCCTTGTCGATGAGAATGGCGGCGTGCACGTCTTCTTCGGCGCCATGTACTACGCGGACAGCGACACCACCGACGCTACGACGAGCTATTATCCCTACACCAATGGTCTGGAGTACTGGCGCCCCGCCATGGGACCGGACAGCACCATGACCATCGCCTATGCTTACGACATCGATGAGAGCGGCACGCTGGACTATGAGGACGAGATTGCCGGATATTTTGTTGGCATCAGCTCGCAGCCTTCCGCCGGTCAGGTGGTAGAGTCCAACACCATAGTGGTGGCCTACAGCGCACTCATGGAGAACTTCTCCACCGGTATCCAGAACTACCGCCACGTTTACGTCGTGCACTCCACGGATGGTGGTGAGACCTGGAACTCCGAGTCGGCCTGCGACGTGACGCCCGACCTTGACTTCGACCTCCTCGAGAGCGTGTTCCCCTGTGTGCCGCAGCGCATCCAGGGCGGTCAGCTCAACGTGACCTACCAGCGCGACTTCGAGCCCGGCCTGCACGTCCGCGGTGACGAGGATCCCATCGACATCAACGACATCGTCGGCCTGACGATGAACGTAGAAGACCTCGACGATTGTGCGGATGTGGAGTTCGAGGATTACGTGGGCGTCGGTGAGATCGATGTGGTCGGCTTCGGCCTGTTCCCCAACCCGGCGGATGCCGTGGTGGAGATTGTCCTCGACGACCTGCTGATGGGTGCCGAGGTGCGCATCCACGACATGGGTGGTCGCCTGGTGCGCCAGGCCCGCATCCAGGGCAAGTTGGCCCGCCTCGATGTGTCCGACCTCGTGCCGGGCATCTACACCGTGGAGGTGAGCGGCTCCGGTGCGCGCAGCATCGAGCGCCTTTCCATCCGCTGATCGGCGATGGCTTCCGGGCGGCTATTGGTGGAAATCCTGTCCATTGGCGACGAACTGCTGATTGGACAGACGGTCAACA
>CALKUW010000080.1 GCA_937996585.1 uncultured Flavobacteriales bacterium | reverse complement strand
CCCTTTTCCATGCGGTTCCGCGATGAGTGGTTCAACATGCCGGCTGCGGTCTCACGTGACTTCATGGCGGATGATGACCTTTCGGCGTTCAGGTTGAGGCAGGTCACGGGTTGGAACTCCATGGAGTTGAAGGCGCCTTCGGGGAACTACGATTTCGAAATGCACCACGAACTCGACGGGCGCAAGGTGGAGTCCAATGTCGAGCTCACGGGATCCCGCCACCGGTCGACGGGAGTCGGCATGCTGTTCAGTGCGATTCTGCCGGGTTCAGGCATCCGTTACGTCACCTTCAAGGAGAGCCAGAATTGGTCCGAGGACATTACGGGGCGGCGTTCAAAGCGGGGCAATGGCAATTTCTGGGGTGTGGTCATTTTTGGTGGTGCGGCCGCCTTGTTGAACGACTTGCAAGCCCGCGCCTACGATGAAGAATTGGCGCGGCCATACGGGACGGTGACGTCGGCCGAAACGGCTGCAGAGCCCTATGAGGTTCCGAAGTTGGGGCTTGCCGGCATGGCGGGCTTGATCTACACAATGCAGATTTTCCGGGTGGGCAAGTGGAACAAGGCGCACAAGTCGGACATGGCCAAGTTCATGAGTGAGTTCAAGAACTGACCTGGTTGAAGACCCAAATGAGGTCCTCCCATGTGGAGGTGCCCCATGTTGAGAAGAGATCAAGCCATTTTTCCGGTCCTCCGCCTTGAACCAGACTGAATGCAGTTCCGTAGCAAATAAGAATGGCAGCGGGAAGAAAGGCTGCGCTGAAGACCAGGCCTGCATGTCGGAAGTCCGTCTGTCCGGGGTGAATCTGTCGCAGGTGTCCAAGGAATGAGAGTGCGACGAGGCCACCGAGTACCGCACCTTCCGGACGAGCAGGCAGGTGCAGCAGTCTGACCAACGCGATTTCAATGACGAGTAGAAGGGGAATGAAATACGGGGCGAGATAGAGCAGCCAATGTCCTGGGGGTTCGAACAGGACGTGGCCGCTGCCGTCTTCCCGGACCTTGAGCTCTCTGACGGGGATGAGGGTGAGCATTCCGACGATGGCATGCAGACTCTCATGTTCGATGGTGGTCACGAATCGGCCCCACCTCGCATGACGCCATCGCCAGAACCACAGGATGATAATGGTGGCAAGTCCCGACCAAAAGGGCCAATGGTCGATGGAAAGCATGGGGCGGATGCACTCAGCTACAGTGCGGAGTGCTGCTGGCAATCCGGCAAGGGCGATGATGCCGACCGGCCAGCGAACCACAAGGAGAAACCGTCGGATGGACCGCCTCAAGGTGTGCTCGCTTCGTAGATCACATCCACCTGCACGGGGCCTGCATTCTCCAACCGCGCCTGTAACCAATTGGACAGGTTTTCCTCGAGTTCCGCTTCTTGCTCCGGTAGAAGGGGGGTGCCCCACACAACCTGGAGTCGGGCGAGTGATTCGGATGGTTCACCGGCATCGCGGTCGCGTCCATTGATGCGCCCCCAGCGCACGGAAAGGGCATCGGGATGGGTGGCCAACACTTCCTGGCCCATTCCGGCGGGCAATTGGGCCTCCTGCAGTTTGCGGTTCTCCCCTTCGGCAATGGTCAGGGCGGCGCGCAGCTGCGCCAGTTCCCGGTCCTTGGCCGACAGGTCGGCATAGCTGCTCATCATCAGCTCGACCTGCTGCTGCAAGTCCTCAATGTCGGCCTCGTCGATGCTCGTGCGGTATACGGCCAACTCGATGTGGGGGTGGGTAAAGGCGAGGGCTTTGCGCCACTCTGCTTCCTGTTCGTCCGAGATGGGCTTGCCCAGGATCTCGACTTGCAGCTGGGGTGGCACGACCTCCCGGTCGATGTCCCATTTGACCGAGGTGCCGGCGATGCTCATCCGGTTCTGCACGAACTCCTGCAGGGCGGCATCCTCGCGGCTGCGGACGACGACGTCGAAGAAGATGTAGCCGGAGGGGAAGAGCAGGGCGAGGAAAAGCAGGGCGGAAAGGCGTTTGTAGCGCCGCTCGACGGCGGGTTCCACGTAATGCAGAGTGGGGAAACGCAGGTACCGTACGACCAGCCAGGTGGACAGGGCGATGAGGGCCGTGTTGATGAGGAAGAGGTAGAACCCGCCCAGCAGGAAATTCCATTCTCCGTTGGCGAGGCCATAGCCCGCAGTGCACAGGGGTGGCATCAGGGCAGTGGCGATGGCGACCCCCGGGATGACGTTCGATTTCTCCTTCCGAGAGCCGGCCAGGATGCCGGCCAGGCCACCGAACAGCGCGACGACCACGTCCAGAAGGGTGGGTTGGGTGCGCGAGAGCAGTTCGCTGGAGGCCTCATTCAGCGGGGAGGTGAAGAAGTACAATGCACTCGTCAGGATGGCGATGCCGACGGCGATGCTGAGGTTGCCGAGCGCATTCTTGAAGGTCGTAGCATCGTTGGTTCCCAGTCCGAGGCCCAATCCCATGATGGGCCCCATGAGCGGACTGATGAGCATGGCGCCGATGACCACAGCGGTGGAATCCACATTGAGGCCGATGGAGCAGATGATGATGCTGAAGACCAAGATCCACAGGTTGAATCCCCTGAATTCGATGTCCTTTTTGATGCCGGCGATGGTCTGGTCCGGATCGGCGAGGTCGATGATGCGGAACCGCTCTATGGCCAGGGGCTTCAACAGGTCGGAAAGCCGCTGGAAAACGCCCGGTTCGGGTGGGGTACCGCCGGTGGCGTCTTGTGCCTGTTCGGGCTGCGGGTCAGCCGGGTGCTGGGGGTCCTCTGTGTTCATGTATTCACACTGTCGGAAAGGCGTGTACAAAGACGGCCAATCGCTGTTGTGAACATAGGCTTTCCGCCCGAACCCGTAACTACCTTCGCGGGAGGTATTCGCACCCCCGAACGTTCGCAACATGGCCCAACGCGCATCCACTGCACCCGCCACCCTCGAGCAAGCCCAGGAGATGGGCCTGCGCCCCGAGGAATTCGATCAGATCGCCGAGATCCTCGGACGGACCCCCAACTTCACCGAGATGTGCATCTACTCGGTCATGTGGTCCGAGCACTGCAGCTACAAGAACTCCATCAAGTGGCTGAAGACCCTGCCCAAGGACGGTCCGCACCTGCTCGTCAAGGCGGGCGAGGAGAACGCCGGCATCGTCGACATCGGTGACGGGGTCGGGTGTGCCTTCAAGATCGAGAGCCACAACCACCCGAGCGCTTTGGAGCCCTACCAGGGGGCGGCCACTGGTGTGGGCGGTATCAACCGCGACATCTTTACCATGGGCGCACGGCCCATTGCCCAGCTCAATTCCCTCCGCTTCGGGGACCTCGAGAACCCCAAGACGAAGTGGCTGCTCGACGGTGTCGTTCGCGGAATCGGCGATTACGGCAACAGCTTCGGCGTGCCCATCGTGGGTGGTGAGGTCTACTTCGACCCGGTGTACCAGGTCAATCCGCTCGTCAATGCGATGAGTGTGGGCCTGGTCAAGACGGACCGCATCATCAGCGCCAAGGCCGGTGGACCCGGTAACCCGGTCTACATCGTGGGCTCGGATACAGGAAAGGACGGCATCCAGGGCGCATCCTTCGCCTCCAAGGATATCACCGAGGACAGCGCCGACGACCTGCCCGCCGTAC
>CALKUW010000079.1 GCA_937996585.1 uncultured Flavobacteriales bacterium | reverse complement strand
GGAATGGCGAGCACCTCGTAAGCCATTCCTTCCGAAAGCAGACATGCAAAATCCGCCGTCGTATCCGCGGCACACAAGACATCGAGACCTTCATCGAATCCAGAGGTCGCAGCAGTGTCCACGATGATGGTCAGGCTCGTCGTGTCGGTGTCCCTGATCAGGTCAACGCCTGCTGTCCATTGCGGTGCGCAATCCTGGGCGCCGAGCCAGACGGGCACCATGTTGGCCAGGAAGATCAAGGGTATGGACAATCGGAATTTACCGGCGAGCTTCCGAAGGCGGGTGTAGATGGAGTGGGTCATGTTCTGTGGAATGAAAGTTCCGCAATCCCGGCGGCATCTGGAAATGAAAACGCCGACCAAAAGGCCGGCGTTTTCCAATCACTTGCAGGTTCGGAGGTCAGTGGCGTACGATCACACGCTGGGTAGCGGATGACTGGTCCACCGTCAGGCGGATCTGATAGACACCATCAGCCAGGTTGCCCAGGTCGAGGGGCAGGCGGCTTCCAATGCTCAATGCTTCCTGACGGAAGACGCGACGACCGGCTCCGTCGAACACCTCGAGAATGGCGTCATTGACAGGCTGTCCGAGCTCCATCACCATCTGGCCGTTTGTCGGGTTCGGCATGAAGTTGATGACAAGGTCACCCACCACTTCCGCAAGACCGACATCAGTCAAGGTCACGACTTCCTCAGCCGTACAACCGTTCTCGTCCGTCACCGTCAAGATGTAGGTACCATCGGCCAGTCCATTGATGTCCTCGTCGGTGTAGGGGCCACCCGGTCCCTCCCAGTTCGTGCTGAGGTCACCCGTACCACCGGAAACATCGACCGAGATGGAACCGTTGAGGCCATCGTTCGGGTCTTCCGCAGTCACATTGGTGATTTCAATGGCTGCCGGATCTTCCACCACAGCATCAATGTCAGCGACACAGCCGTTGTCGTCGGTAGCGGTGATGGTGTATGGACCAGCATCGAGGCCTTCGAAGTTGCCATCGGCATTGGTAGTACCGGCGAGTTCATAGGTGATCATGCCGGTACCGCCCTCGGCCGTAGCCAAAATGCTGCCGTTCTCATCACCATTGCACAACGGATCTGTGGCGAACGCCAACAGCACGATGGGTGCCGGCTCGTTCACGACCACCTGGAGGGTGTCCATGCAGCCCAAAGAGTCCATGGCGATGACCTTGTAGGAATCACCCGCGAGTTGGTCGAAGACGAGGTTGTTCTGGAAGGGCTGTCCCTCCAGCGCGTACACCACCGTTCCGAAGCCTCCGCTCGAACCTTCAATCGTAATACTGCCGTTGGCGTCGCCTGCACAGAGGAGATCGACAATCGTGTAGTCCGGGTCGATTTCCAATGCGCAGTACTGGCAGGACTCGTCGTCCGTCGTGGCATCGGGATCGTAGTTGGCTGCATCGGGATCCGTGCAACCGAAGCAGCTGTAGTCACAGAGGTCCAGATCGTAATCCGTGGCCGTGCTGTCGTAGTTGCAGGCGGTGGGATCCAAGCATCCGGGAATCTCGTCCTCATCGCAGATCTCATCACCATCGGAATCGTTCAGGCAGACGCCGTCGCAATCCACATTCGGTGTGCCGTAAAGGTCCACCGGGTAGAGGCAGCCATCGTCGATGGTGGCCGTGCTGTCGTAGTTGCAGGCCATATCGTCCATGCAACCGGCACAGCTCAGGTAATCACAAGAGCCATCGTCTTCCGTTGCGTTCGGATCATAGTTGCAAGCATCCTCGTAGATGCAGCCGTCCAACTCGGCCTCGTCACAGATGCCGTCACCATCGATGTCGCTGAGACATTCTCCAAGACAGTCGACATAATCCACATCGTACAGGTCAATGGGGAACGTGCAGGAGGAGGCATCGCTGATCGTCGCCGTGCTGTCATAGTTGCACGCCGTCTCGTTCAAGCAGCCCGCGCAACTCTCGCTTTCACAGCTGCCGTCATCCTCGGATGCAAGGGGGTTGTAGTTGCAGCTCACGAGGTTGGTACAACCTGCAATCGGCGGAACGATGACCGCATCGATCACGTGCACCACACCATTCTCGGCAATCAGGTCCACCACGATGATTTCTGCGTCGTCGATGAACACGCCATCTGCGCCAATGCTGATGGTCGCCATTTCGCCGTTGAGCATTTCAATCATCTGACCGTCTGAGAGCATGTCACTCGTCACGAATCCACCGGTCACGTGGTAGGTGAGCACAGCAGCCAGGAAATCGGGGTTGGTCAGAACGAAGTCGACCACAGCATCGGGAAGTGCGGCCACCGCACCATCGGTTGGAGCGAACACGGTCCAGTCCCCATCGAAGGTGAGGGCGCTGTCGAGACCTGCTGCGATGATCAGGTCCTCCAGGACGGTGTGAACATCGCTGTCCGCGATGATGTCGAAGACACTCGCTGCGGGGTAAGCGCAAGTACCATCTTCCTCTGTCGCGTTCTCATCGTAGTTGAGGGCTTCCGTGTCCGTGCAACCCGGAACCTCGTCCTCATCGCAGACACCATCCATATCGGTATCCGTGACACAGTTTCCATCACAGTCGAAGTAGTCCTCACCGTAGAGGTCCTCAGGGTAGATGCAGTCGTCATCCGGAGCAATGCAGGCATCACCGATGTTGAAGGAGAAGAACAGTGCATTGGCGCCCACGCCATTCTGGAAGATCTGGACGTAGAAGTTGCCATCGACATCACCACTGGTCGTCAGCTGCGCAATGAGCACCTGATTGTTGCCCGGACCATTGACCGCGATACCGTTCGCATCACCGTTCAGGGCAAACCAGCTTCCACCGACAGCATCGTTGATGACAATGTCAGAACCAGCATTGCCGAAGCCGGGGTCAAAGTTCGTCAGCCAGGGGTTGGCTGTGGATTGGAGGGTCGAAACCGCTGCTTCACCGTCACCCGGCACAGGCTGGGACGACAAACCAATGGTCACCCAACTGTCGTACTGCAGGTCCGGGAAGGATGCGAACATGAATGGTGAGATGGCGTTAGGCGTTCCTCCACCGAGCTCATTCTGATAGAAGTCCGTAGTCGTCGTCACCTCCGTGGGGTTGTTCACGTCACCCGAAACCGAACTCACGAAGTCGGCCGGGTTGGCGCACTTCACGTAATAACGGTATGTGGTCATGCCATCCAGGGCACCACCCGTGTGAACGGCAACCGTATCCACAATCAGACAGTAGTCCGCAGGTGTAGCCTCGGCGGACGGGTCGTAGTTGCAGGCCACAGGGTCGGAACAACCTTCCTCCTCATCGCAGAGACCGTCGCCATCACTGTCGTTCAGGCAGTTACCGTCACAGTCGAGGTAGTCCGTCAGTGGGTATGTGCAATCACCGCTGTCCACTGTGGCATCCATGTCATAGTTGCACGCCATCATGTCGGTACAACCGATGCAAGAGTAGTCGCAAGAACCATCGTCGATTGTAGCTGCATCATCATAGTTGCAGGCCATCATGTCCGTGCAGCCCTGGCAGCTGGTCAAGTCACAGGAACCGTCATCAATGGTCGCATCCGCATCATAGTTGCATGCTGCTTCATCCGTACATCCGACACATGAGGTAGACTCACAGGAACCGTCATCGTCCGATGCATTCGGGTTGTAGTTGCAGGCCGTGGGATCCGTACATCCCGCAGTCTCCAGCTCGTCACAGATTCCATCCATGTCCGCATCGTTGATGCAGTTGCCGTCGCAATCGAGGTAGGTCTCTGTGGGGTAGGTGCAGGAACCATCGTCGATACCGGCAGCAGCGTCATAGTTGCAGGCTGTTTCGTCCGTGCATCCCTCAACGTCGGAAGCAGGCCAAATGAACGTCGGCAATTCGCCGTTCTCCTCATATTGGTTGTCCCCCACGCCATTGATGAAAATCTGAGTGTAGAACTGCAGGCTCAAGTCGCCCGTGGTAGTGAACTGCCCGGCCAATACTTCGAGGTCAGCACCGGCCACACCGTTGGCATCTCCGTTCAAAGCGTACCATGCTCCGCCAATGGGGTCATCAATGGCCACACTGGAACCCGGTAATCCTCCTCCAGGATCGAATGCGGTCACCCACTGGTTGCCGCTGGCCTGAACGGTCGCAACAGCAGCTTCTCCCGCTGCGGCATTCGGAACGCCTTCGAGACCAATTGTCACCCAAGTATCATACTGGAGGTCAGGGTAAACCGGGAACAACAGCGAATTGATGCCGTTCGGGGTAGCCGCCCCCAATTCCGCATGGAAAAAATCCGTGGTGGTGGTGATGTACGTCGGATTGTTGGCATCACCCGAAATGGAGCTCAAGAAATCATCCGTGTTGGCCATTGTGATGTAGGCACGGTAACAGGAGTAGCCTGTCAAATCGGTTACGCCCAATGCGCCGATGAGTGGCCCGATGTTTTCGGACACTGTTTCGACCTCCAACCCGTACTGGGAAAAGAGGAAGGACGGGGAAAGGCAAAGGGCCAAAAAGAGCTGTTTCAGCTTCATCGTTGTTGGATTGGTTCAATTCTTCTGTCGCAAAGTGGAGCGATTTGCGCCTCGTTATACGTAGGAATCCACTCTCCTTTCAACATTCCTTTCTGAATGAGTGCGATTTTGGGATAATACAGTATGAGAAAGGGCAGCCGTTTGGCTGCCCTTTCCCAAAGCTCGAACGGTCGAGTCGATTACTGCTTCACGATGCGGAGTACCTCTGAAGCTTCGTTCACCTGGAGACGCAGATAGTAGATGCCGCTCTCGACGGAACCGAGGTCCATCGTGTGCACCTTCTCCCCCGTCAGGTTGCCGAGGTCCTCTTCGCTGATTTCACGGCCCAGGCCGTCCATCAGGATGGCCGTTACGGATTCTCCGTTCAGCCCGTTCATGCGAACATCCACGATGCCGTTGGTCGGGTTCGGGTACAGCATCACATTGATGATGTTGACCATCTCCTCAATTCCATTCACGACAACCGTGATGGTTTCACTGGTGAACTCACATCCATTGGCGTCGGTGATGGTCACCGAGTAATCGCCAGGTGCGAGGCCCGTGGGATCTTCATCCGTGCTGTCCGTGCCATCCCAGCTGAACGTGAACGGAGCGGTTCCACCTGTGACAGTAATGTCAATAACGCCATTGTTCGTGGTCTCATTGGCTCCAATGTTCGCCTCGATCGTGATGCCGATGGCGTCGGGTGAAGAAACGGTGAACGTCGCGCTGCCAGAGCACTCTGCATCATCCTGAACGGTGACGATGTAGTCGCCCGGTGCGAGATCGTCAAACGTGCCGTTCGGTCCGAATCCACCTCCGTCGATGTCATAGATGTACCCCATGCCGGTTCCGCCGGTCGCTGAGACCGCAATGACACCATCCTCGCTGTCGCTGCACAGTACGTCGGTAATGGTAGCGGAGGGAACGATTTCACTGGGACCGGTCAGGTCGACGCTGGCATCGAAGGAACAACCATTGCCATCCACAACCTCGATATCGTAAACGCCGGCTCCCACCATGTCAAGCATGACATTGGCTGCAGTGTCGCCTTCGAACACGTAGGCGATGGGGGCAGTACCTCCCTGCACAACCACAGAGATGGAGCCATCCTCCAGGCCGAAGCAGCTCGGGCTGGTCAGCTCTTCCTGCGACACGAAATCAGAGGGAGAAGTCACCTCGATCACATCAGAGGTGTCCGTACAACCGTTGACATCTTGTCCATAGAAGGTGTAGGTGCCCGCAGGAAGGGTAAACGTGTTGTTCGCATCGTACGTCATGCCGTCCGTGCTGTACAACGTGCTGTTGCCACTGCCTCCGAAAAAGTTCAAGACCACCTGACCATCGTCCGTACCCGGGCACTGCGTCGGGACCACAGCTTGGGCGTAAACATTGAAAGGTTGGGGCTGATCAATGGAAATGCCCGGCGTGTTGTCGACACATCCGTTCTCGTCGATGCCATAGACCGTGTAGAGTCCCACACCGATGCCCTCGAAGAGCAGTACTTCACTGCCCATCTCAAAGTAGGGACCGGAGCCGGTATCCATCGGTGCCTCCAGGCTGTAGGTCACGGAGCCCGTGCCTCCCGTACTCGAACCGCTCAGCACTGCGTCGGACTCGCCGTTGCAGCTGATGGGGTCGGAAAGGCTCGCCACCACCTCAAGGGGAGCAGGGCTGTCAACGGTAACAGTGGTTTCCACGGAGCAACCCACGTTATCGGTGACGGTCAGCGTGACTTCACCCGCGATCACACCGTTGAAGATGCCCGTGGCGTTGTTGACGATGCCATTGCTGTAGGACAGGCTGCCTTGGCCGCCAGACACCGTAACGGATGCATATCCGTCTGCATATCCGCTGCAACTTACAGGCGACGTGGTCGTTTCCACCACCACGAGCTGGGTGCCGGGGTAGTCACAGGCGTAGACACAGGTGCCGTTGTCTTCATTCGCCTCGGTGTCGTAGTTCGTCGCGTCGCTGTCCGTGCATCCAAAAACCGCATCGGGGACACTGCTGAATGCAAAGGTTGCCAGGGCAGTGCTGTCCTGGTTTCCGCCAACGAAACTCGCAATGGAGACCACACCGAAGAGGGTGGTATCCGTTGTGAACTGGCCGATCATGACCATGCTGTCCGCACCTGCGAAGGCATTGGCATCAGGAAAGAGCGGAAACCAGCTTCCTCCCGTTTGGGTATCAATGATGATGTCACCACCGGCCGCACCGAGTCCGGGTTCGAAAACTGGAATCCAATTGCTCATGGGGTCTCCCACGGAATTGATGGCAGCTTCGCCATTGTCCGCATTGGCCGGAGCGTCCATGCCGATGGTCACGAAACTGTCGTATTCGAGATCCGGGAACCCATCGAACAACAACGGGTTGTATGAACTGTTGGAGAGGGCACCCAGGCTGGAGTGGAAAAAGTTGTCTCCACCCTTGATGCGCGTCGGGAAGTCCGCGTCACCATAAACGGCGGTCAGAAAATCCTGATCCGATGCGAATTTGGCGTAGACGCGGTAGGTGGTGTAGCCCGTCAGGTCAATTCCATTGACAATCCCGATGTCATCGGCGTACGTCTCTACGACAATTCCAGTCGCTTGGGAATAAGCAAGGGTGCTGCAGAAAACTGCAATGGCACCGAGTAGCAATCGCTTCATGCGTTGGTTCGTGTTAATTGTGAATCGACGTGCAATATAGATGCAGTATGGGTTCCATTTCTACAGAATGTTGGCCTCTGTTTGCAAGGAATTTCCACGGTGGTTGTAGGAAATCAAGAAGGGGGCACGAGGCCCCCTTTCCTGATACCTTTTATAAAGGTTGGATCAATCCACCGTGAGCTTCAGCGTTGCGCGGCGCGTAGCACCGGTAGCCTCGAGGATGTAGATGCCCGCCTCAAGTTGGGTCACGGGGTAGGACAGTACTGCCCCATTCTGGACGCTCCTGCGGTCCACCATGACTTGCTTGCCTGTCAGATCGAAAAGCCGTACCTGAATCAAACCGTCCATGCCTTCGACGCGGAGGTTCACCACGTCGCTGGCCGGATTCGGGAAAGCCTCAAGGCCAATGAAATCCCGGATCTCCTCAATGCCGATCACGGTTCCGACCGTATCGCCGTTGCAGTCGAGGCAGCTCGTGTAGCAGTATGCCCCGAGCTCCTCAGGCTGACCGGAGCGCACGTGCGTGCGGTTGAACTCACCAAAGGGATTCGCCTGGCCACAGCCTCCGGTCTCGAAGTCTCCGACCTCGGCCACGCTGTCGTCCTGGACACCGTCCGGGTACGGGTCACCGTTGCAGTAACGGTACTCGAAGAAGGCTGCACCGGAGACCTCGTAGGTGACCTCGTAGACATTGTCACCGTCCGCATCGCTCATCTGGAGCGCACCGGCCTGCCACTGGGGAGAGGTCATGCCACCGATGAGCCACACGCCCGTCTCGGAAACCTCCTCATTGGCCATGTCGATCTGGAACGTGATGGGTGCAGGATCGGGATCCGCCACACAGGTCTCGGAGCACTGGTTGTAGCAGTACTGCACCGTGACGGGGTCACCCGCCACCGAAAAGGTGCGGTTGCCATTCGACGTGCAATCGCCCGGGGGGTTCTCATTGTCGATGTTGCCATCGCCATCGCCGCCCCAGTTGTTTCCGTTGATGAACTTGAACTCGTAATCGCCAGGGGCCACATCGATGATCGCCTCATAAACCAGGTCCCCATCGTCGTCGCTGAGGAAATCGGCACCCGGGGTCCAACCCTGGAAGCTTCCGGCCACGCAAACACCGTTGACGGAAATCTCCGCTTGCGTGCTCATGTCCACGCGGAACGTGACGGGCGTAGGAGCCACACAGCTTCCGCAGGTGTTGTAGCAATACGCCTGTCCGGCAGCAGCCTCGTACACGACATCGCCGCCGGTCAGCACCATGACGCGGTTGCCCTGAACGGCGCACTCACCGTCCGGGTTCTCATCGAAGCCCCATGCATTTCCGTTGACGAACTTGAATTGGAGGGTGTCGACCGGATCCAGCATGGCCCCGTCGACCTGCGCCACGTAGGTGTAGACCATGTCGCCATCGGCATCGTCCATCATCAGGAAGTTGGAACCGTCCCAACCGTTGAAGTTGCCGTTCATGTGAACCCCCACCGGGTTGATGGCCTCCTCCTGGCTCATGTCGACCTTGAAGAGGACGGTGGTGATGCCGCAAGCTGCACAGGCACCGAAACAGACAACCGGCAGTTCGGTGGCCCCATCGATCTCGGCGAAGCGGTCCGTGCTTCCGGGAAAGGCACAGGCCTCCGGGCAAGCCTCATCGACGCCCCAGGCATTGCCATTCAAGAACTTGTATTGGATGGTACCGAGCGTGTCGCTGACATCCACGGTCACCGTGTAGATTCCGTCCATGTCATCGTCGGCCAGCATGGTTCCGGCGGGGTCCCAGCCTTGGAAGTTTCCGGCGACGTGCACGCCTTCAGCGGCCACGGTTTCGTTGTTCATATCCACGCTGAACGTCACGGGGACAGTTTGGGCCTGCAGGGTCAAACCGAAGGTGGCCGCCCACAGGATGAGGTAGAAGTGTTTCATGAATCGTGTCTGATTTACACGCCGAAAATAATGCGCGTATGGATTGGAGGCATACGTATTAATAAAGGCTGCCTTGTCAGTATCCTGTAGTGCCATTGAAGGGGCATGGATACCGCTTCGGCCGGACTGAATGGTGTCCACCGAACAACCGCTACTCGGGCTCAGCCCTCAATGGCCTTGCGCCAGTCATCATGGACCCGGGCCACCTTCCCATCCCGGGTGTTCCAGCTGACGAGGGTCGTAGCTGCCCGGAAAGCCAACTGCACGCATTCCACATTCCCTCCAGCGAGAACATACCCCTCGTAGCGGATGTGGATGGATGAATTACCGAGGCCTGATGCTCCAAGCCGAATGATGAGCCGGTCACCCGGCACCACCGGCTTGAGGTAATCCATCTCATTGCGCGCCACCAGAACCCCGTGCTTCTCGAAATCCCATTTCTCGGGCACACAGGTTTCGAACCAGCAGATCCTCGCCTCTTCCAGGAAAGTGAAATAGCGCGCATTGTTCACGTGACCGAAGAGGTCCATGTCGCTGTACCGCAATGGCACCTCGTAGTCAACCGTAGGTCCCATGGCCTCGAATGGGACGTCCATGGGGGAGGAATGATCGGTGGATGACATGGTTTGGCGCGGGTTTCCGCAAAGTTTCCGCCTGTTGAGGGCCACGAAATGCGGTGAGAATCGCGGGTTTATCCAAGAAAGAGCCAACTTTATTCACAAATGGGACAAAATCGTGCTGAATCCCGCAGTGGGCGCGGGATTTCGCCCATACATTTGACCGGTTCACAACCCAAAAAGAAAACCATGAACAAATCCGAACTCCGCGATGCCATGGCCGAAGGCGCTGGCATCAGCAAGGCCGACGCAGGCCGCGCACTCGACGCATTCATTGACGCAACCTCCAACGCCCTGAAGGGTGGTGAGCGTGTTGCACTCGTTGGCTTCGGCTCCTTCTCCGTCACGCACCGCGAGGCGCGCAAGGGCCGCAACCCCCAAACCGGCAAGGAAATCACCATCGCAGCCAAGAACGTGGTGAAGTTCAAGCCCGGTGCTGAGCTGAACGACAAGGTCAAGTAATCGTCCTTAAACGGCTTACGCCGAAACATCCCCGGCTTGCCATTGCGGCGGGTCGGGGATTTTCTTTACCTCATGCAGGACGACCGTTATGCCCTCCTCTCCCCTTTCCTGACCGAAGCCCGACGCCAGCGGTTCGAGGAAGTCTTGGCGCTGCGGTCCAAATGGGTCACCGTGGTCACGGAAGACCTGTTCGACCCCCACAATATTTCCGCCGTTCTGCGCAGTTGCGACGGATTCGGGGTGCAGGAGGCGCACATCATTGAGGCCAACAACCCCTACCGCACATCGCCCGGTGTTTCGAAAGGCGCATACAAATGGCTTGATATCAAGCGCCATACCGATACCGCAAGCGCACTTCGCAAACTCAAGGCTGCGGGATACGCCATCTGTTGCACGACACCGCACACGGATGACACGACGCCGGAAGCCCTGCCCCTCGCGCAACCGGTGGCCTTGGTCTTCGGTTCTGAGGGTCCGGGCATTTCGGAGGCCGCCAAAGCGGAAGCCGATCATTTCGTCCGCATCCCCATGTACGGATTCACGGAAAGCTTCAACATCTCAGTGGCCGCCGCCCTCACCCTGCAGACCATCATGGCACGGGTCAGATCCGACCAAGAGATTCCATGGCGGCTGCCCGAGACGGAACACACCCGCATCCTGGGCGACTGGGCGGAGCGCACCGTAAAGGACGCCGACGGACTGCTGGCGCGCCTGCGCAGCGGGCAGATCCAAAGCCCAGGCCCTGAAGGGAAAAGACCATGAGCCACCTGAAAACCGGGTATGCCGATATCCTGAGGCTGGCCATCCCCGTCTCGGCGGGAACCTTCATGCAGTTCCTCGTTGTCCTGACCGACAACTATTTCCTCAGTCGAACCTCCGACGTTGCCCTCAATGGAGCGGGCAATGCGGGCGTGATGTACATCACGCTGGCCATGATCGGCGCGGGGTTCTGCAACACCGGCCAGATCCTGATCGCACGGCGCGTCGGAGAAGGGCGGTCCCACGAAGCATTGAACATCCTCCGTACGGGCATCTGCATCACCGCTGCCGCCGGCGTCCTGCTCGTGGCCCTGGTTCACCTCGTGATGGCCTGTGGGTTCGCAGGCATCTTCAAGGATGAAGCCACCGGCGTGGTCTTCAGTGAATTCATGGCTGTGAGGCGCTGGGGGTTCATCCCCTCGTTCATGGTGATGATGCTGAATGCCTTCTTCATGGGCACGGCACGTTCGCGCATCCTCATGTGGGCCATGGTGGCCACGGGCTCGGTCAACATCGTCGGTGATGCCCTACTCATCCATGGGCGTTGGGGGCTGCCCGCATTGGGTGCCCCCGGTGCCGCGACCGCTTCGCTCATCGCCGAGACCACGGGACTCATCGTCCTCGCCGGCAACGTCTTCTGGCACCACGGAAAGCAATGGTCGAGCACCCTTTGGATGTCCTGGGAGGCCCTGCGCGGATGGGTCAAATTGGCCACGCCCATGATCCTGCAAATGACCCTGACACTCGGGACGTGGAGCATGTTTTTCTTCCTCGTCGAGCAGGTCGGCGTGATGGAATTGAAAGTCAGCCACATCGCGCGAAATTTCTTCATGCTGGCCTTCGTGGTGGCCCAGGGGGTGCAGCAAACCACGCGCACCTTCGTCAGCGGTTTGCTCGGGGAAGGGCGCAGGGATGACGTCATCCCCGTGATGCGCAGACTCATCGTGGTGAATGCCTGCGGCATCCTGCTGGTCGCCCATGGTGGTCTGCTCTACCCTGGAATCCTGGCATCCCCTTTCTTCGAAGAACCCATCGGCCTGGCTGCTGCCGCGAAGACCCTGCCCGTCATCTTCACGGCCATGATGATGTACAGCGTCAGCAGTGTGCTGTTGAGCTCGGTGCAAGGCAGTGGCCATACCACCCCCGCCCTCGTCATCGAGCTCTCGGCCCTCGTCGCCTACACGGCCGTGGCCATCGGCGTGACCCTCGTTGAGCCACAGCCCGTTTGGCGCATCTGGTGGGTGGAATGGGTGTACTTCAGCCTGATCGGCGTGGGATGTCTGGTGTTCCTTTCCCGGTGGGAATGGCGCTCAAAGGCCGTTTGAGGGTTCGCCGCTGGACTGCACCTCACTAAATTCGCGGCGCGTGCAGGAAATAGCCCCTCCCAGACTCCGCGTCGTCTTCTTCGGCACCCCTGATTTCGCGGAGGCCAGTCTCCGCGCCCTTGTGGACAGCAGCCATGAAGTCGTCGGTGTCGTCACGGCACCGGACCGCCGCGCTGGAAGGGGTCATCACCTTGCTGAATCCGCCGTCAAGAAAGCTGCGCAGGAGCTTGGTCTGCCCTTCTCCCAACCCGAGAAACTTCGATCACCGGATTTCCTCGCCACCCTGGAGCATTGGAAGGCGGATGTTTTCTGTGTCGTGGCATTCCGCATGTTGCCTGAAGTCGTCTGGGCCAAGCCCCCACGCGGCACGGTCAATGTGCATGGGAGCCTCCTCCCCGATTTCCGCGGGGCGGCCCCCATTCAGCATGCGGTGGCCGCAGGTGTGACCCGCTCCGGTGTGACGTCCTTCTTCATCACGCGCGAAATCGATACGGGTGCATTGCTCCTGCAACGGAGTGTCACCGTGTCACCTACCATGACGGCTGGGGCATTGTACGGCCAACTCATGGAGGAAGGTGCTGGATTGATGGTGGACACCGTCGATGCCCTCGCCTACGGGGAAATCCGAGGGATTCCCCAGGGTGAACTGACCGACGGCACGGAGCGCAACGCCCCGAAGCTCAGCAGGCAGGATGGCCGTATCGATTGGCGCCGACCATCGGCTGATGTCTTCAACTTCATCCGTGGCATGACCCCGTTTCCCGGAGCCTGGACCACGCTCAACGGCGCCACATTCAAGGTGCAGTCCACCGAACTGTCCACCGCTGACATTGGGATGCCTTCATTGGCCCCCGGGGAGTGCCACACGGAGACGGGTGCTTGGTGGGTCGGAACGGGAGACGCCCCCATCCGTTTGGTCACGGCGCAATTGGCGGGCAAGCCGAGCATGCCCGCAGAGGACATCCTCAGGGGATACCGATACCCTACGGAAGCATTGGGCAGCCAAGGGTTCTGACCCTTCAGCCGTAAGCCTCCAGCAACAGGTCCAGGATACGTGTTGCGGATTGGACAACTGGGGTGCCCGGACCGAAGACGGCCGTCACGCCCGCCTCGTAGAGGGCCTCATAATCTTCCCTGGGAATGACCCCACCAAGCACGACGAGCATGTCGGCTCGGCCTGCCTCGGTCAATGCGGCAATCAGTTCCGGAACGAGGGCCATGTGGCCCGCGGCCAAAGATGAGACACCCACCACGTGCACGTCACTCTCCACCGCTTGGCGCGCCACCTCCTCCGGCGTTTGGAACAGTGAACCGAGGTCCACGTCAAAGCCGAGATCGGCAAACGCGCTGGCGATCACCTTTGCCCCGCGATCGTGGCCATCCTGGCCCATTTTGGCCACGAGGATGCGGGGCTGTCTGCCTGCTGCCCGAGAGAATTGCGCTGCTTTGTCCACGGCTTGCTTGAATTCCGCGCTGGCCCCCAGGTGCTTCCTGAAGATGTCACGCACCGGCCTGCTGACCGGCACATGCCGCCCGAAGGCCTTTTCCAGCGCCAACGAAATCTCCCCCAAGGTGCACCGCACGCGGGCGGCATCCACCGCCGCCCCCAACAGGTTTTCACCATTCATTGCAGCGGACTCCATTGCTTCCAATGCGCGCATTACAGCCGCCGGGTCGCGGTTGGCCCTGAGACGTTCAAGGCCCGATTTCTGTCCTTCAAGAACAGCGTGGTGGTCCACCTTGAGGACTTTCATGGACTCGGGTGCCCTCCCCGGAAACAGGTTCAATCCGATGATGCGGTCATCGCCGTTGTCAATGCGCGATTGCTTTTCGGCCGCTGCCGTTTCGATGCCCTGCATGGGCAGCCCCTGCTCGATCGCTTTCGGCATTCCGCCCGCAGCTTCCATCTTTCGGATCAGGGCATCTGCAGCCTCCACGAGTTCCGAAGTGCGGCGTTCAATGCGTGAATCCCCGCCGAGTGGATCGATCCAGCGGGTTGTACCGGCCTCCTTTTGCAGGATCAGCTGGGTGTTGCGGGCGATCATCGCCGTATCGTCCGTCGGCAGTGCAATCGCTTCGTCGAGCGAATTCGTATGCAGGCTCTGTGTGCCCCCCCACACTGCGGCCAACGCCTCCATCGCCGTGCGTCCCACATTGTTGACCGGATCCTGCTCCGTGAGGGTCCACCCGCTCGTCTGGCAGTGGGTCCGAAGCATGGAAGACCTGGGGTTCTGCGGGGAGAACTGCTCCATCCACCGCGCCCAGAGCAGCCTGCCCGCCCTCAGCTTGGCCACCTCCGACACGAGGTCCATGCCAATGCCCCAGAAAAAACTGAGGCGCGGCGCGAAGTCATCGACGTCCAGCCCCACTTCGACGCCTGCCTTGACATAGGCCAGGCCATTCGCGATGGTGTAGGCCAATTCGAGCTCCGGCGTGGCCCCCGCCTCCTGCATGTGGTAGCCGGAAATGCTGATGGAGTTGAACCTGGGCATTTCCGCGGAGGAGTAGGCGAAAATGTCACTGATGATGCGCATGCTTGGCGCGGGGGGATAGATGAAGGTGTTGCGGACCATGAACTCCTTCAAAATGTCATTCTGGATGGTGCCCGATAGCGCGCGGGCAGGAACCCCCTGTTCCTCCGCTGCCACGATGAAGAAGGCCAATACGGGCAGGACCGCACCGTTCATGGTCATTGAAACCGACATGGCATCGAGCGGAATGCCGTCAAACAGGCGCTTCATATCCTCCACGCTGTCAATGGCCACTCCAGCCTTTCCGACATCCCCTGCGACACGGGGGTGGTCACTGTCGTAGCCCCTGTGGGTCGCCAGGTCGAACGCGACGCTCAATCCTTTCTGTCCCGCCTCGAGGTTGCGGCGGTAGAATGCGTTGGATTCCTCTGCCGTGCTGAAGCCGGCGTATTGGCGGATCGTCCAGGGTCGGCTCGCATACATGCTCGCATACGGCCCCCGCAAATAAGGGTGCACGCCCGGAACGTGATCCGCGCCCTCACCCGCCCCGACATCGGCATGGACTGCATCATGCGCCTGATCAGGGGACAGCACGGCAGTGCCATCCTCAGCGGTGATTTCAGCTGCAGGTCGGTGGCTCCAAGCCGCCAACAGCTCCTCCGCGCGGAGACGGAACGCCTCCGCCATGGCTTGCACCTGCGCCGACACGCAGGCCTCGGCAGCTCCCAGTCCCGCCTCCTCCCGCAACAGGTGGAGCAGGTTTCGCGCCCATTTGCCTCCTTCGGACAGGTCTGGAGCCGCTCCCGTTCCCACGGTGGCGGAACCATGGTCGAGGGCACCCACGCCCGCGAGCGCACCCGAAGTGAGCCTGATGGCCAGTCTAATCAGGTTGTCCCTGCCGGACTCCGGGTCGAGCCCCGTGGTGCTGCACACCCCCGTGATTCTGGGCCATTCCTCCTGACCCCAGCGTTGTAGCAACAGGCGCTTGAGTGCCTCCACCCGGGCCAGGCCCACAATGGGGTCGGCATCGAGGTCAAGGTCGAGGGCCACGCGACGGGTGCCTCCTGGAATGGTAGCAGCGATGTTCTCGCAGGATTTGATCAACCACGCCAGGCCCGCTGCAGGCCCCCATTCCGATGTCACCAACCGAGGATCCGCAACAAGAATGGAACGAAGATGCCCGCCGCCCAGACCATCGATGGCTTCCGTGTGGCTCCTGACTGCTTCCGGACTGCAATCCACTGAGCGCCAGTCCATCAGCACACCACCCGCTTGTGGCATGACACCAGCCGACACCATGGCCTCCAGGGCACAATCTCCGGCATATTCCACTTCCACGAATCCCAATTCCACACCGGCCATCCACCGTGCAGGATCATCCACATCCCATACTCGGAGCACTTCTGCTCCCCCTTCCAGCGCGGGCATCACATCCTCCGCCGTCCTCACCGTGGACCTGATTTTCCATCCTTCACCCAACCGCGGACAAACCGAGGCAGAATGGGCCATGGGATGACATGAAGGCATATGCATCCCTAGGGCGAGCTCCACGTCCACTTTCGGAGCTGCACCGCGTGCCTGTGCCTCAACGGCCTTGCGCCATGCTCCCCACACTCCTGGCTGTTGATCGCCCTGTTCCATGCCGGCAAGTTAACGGGCAACAGCACCTAATTTCCCCCCGCAAGCGCCTGTGCACCCCATGGAAACCAAGCCCCTCATTTCCCCTTCACAATTTGCCGGTTGCGACCTGCGCGTCGGGGTCATCCTTTCCGCTCAGGCGCTGCACGGCGCGCGAAAGCCGGCGTATGTCCTCCAGGTCGATTTCGGTGCGCTCGGCACCCTCAAATCCACGGCACAGCTCGCCGGGGACTATACCGCGGAGGAATTGGTGGGAAGGCACATTGTCGCCGTGGTGAATTTTCCGCCAAAGCAGGTCGGAAAACACCAGAGCCGATGCCTGGTCCTCGGCGCCGTTTCCGAAGGGCATGTGACCTTGCTCGAACTCAATCGCAACGTTGCGCCCGGAACCCCCATAGC
>CALKUW010000078.1 GCA_937996585.1 uncultured Flavobacteriales bacterium | reverse complement strand
CCAGGCGGTGGGGCTACGCACGGACTTCAAGACCTTCAACGCCTTGGGTGTGACGGTGGAACAAACCGAGAACACCACGGAACTCGCGGGCTACTTCGACTACAAGCGGCAGCGGGGACCATGGATCGTCAATCCCTCGCTCCGCATCCAGTATTACAGCTCGCTGGCCAAGTTCAGCCCGGAGCCCCGCATCGGCATCAAGTACAAGGCTTCGGAGCGCCTGCGCCTCAAGGTTGCCGGCGGTCTTTACAGCCAGAACCTCATCTCGGCGAACTCCGATCGGGACGTGGTCAACCTGTTTTACGGTTTCCTGGCCGGCCCCTCCAACCTTCAGGATGAGCTCATCGGTCCTGACGGAGAGATCCAGGAAATCTCGCACAGCCTGCAGACGGCTTCACATGCCGTCGGCGGCTTTGAATTCGACTTGACCGAACGAATCAATGTCAACGTGGAGGCCTACACGAAGTGGTTCACGCAGCTGACCAATTCCAACCGCAACAAGCTCTTCCCGGATACTTACGAATTCGCATCGGTGCCGGAGAGCCAGCGCAAGGATTTCATCGTGGAGACGGGCCGTGCGGAAGGGGTGGACGTGGTCGTCAAATACGAGGACAAGCTCAACTATCTGTGGATCGTCTACTCCCTCGGTAACGTGGACCGGTGGGATGGCTTCCGTTGGTACGATCCTGTCTTCGACCGCCGGCACAACATCAACATGCTCGCCTCCCGGAAGGTGGGGATGAAGTCCAAGACGGAGGTGTCTGCGCGCTGGAACCTCGGTTCGGGATTGCCCTTCACCCAGACGCAGGGGTACTACCAGCCGGTGGGCATTTCGGACGGCATCGACGAGAACTACGTGTCGGGCAATCCGTTCGAGCTGGGCATCGTGTATGCCGATCTCAATGCGGGGCGGTTGCCGGTCTACCACAGGTTGGATCTGAGTGTGCGCCGGAGCTGGAAATTAAATGACCGGGTGGAGCTCGACATGAATGCGTCCGTGACGAACGTCTATTCCCGGGCCAACATCTTCTACATCAACCGGGTGACGGGCGAGCGGGTGGACCAGCTGCCCTTCCTGCCTTCCCTGGGTGTGGACATGACCTTCTGACCTCAGGTCAGCAGGGAGCGGGCCTGCGCCCGTGCAGCATCTCCTACTTCTTCGCCGCTCAGCATGGTGGCCAGTTCTTCGATGCGCCCGCTGTCGCTCAACGGCTGCATCCGGGTGATGGCCCGGCCTTCGCGTTCCTCCTTGAGCACCTTGAAATGATGGTCGGCCTTTCCCGCCACCTGGGGGAGGTGGCTGATGGTGATGACCTGTGTGGTGCGGGAGATGGAGGCGATAAGGTCGGCCATGCGGGCCGCCACGTCTCCGCTGACGCCGGCATCGATTTCATCGAGAATGAGGGTGGGAACCTCCAGGTGCTGGTTGAGTGCCGCCTTGAGTGCGAGCATTACGCGGCTCCGCTCACCACCGGAGGCGACCTTGGTCAGGGGCTGCATCGGGACGCCGGGATTGGCGCTGAAAGCCATGCTGACCCTCGAAGGACCTGAAGCCTCCGGGGTTTCTGTAAGGCTCCATTGGAAGGCGAGCTGTGCTGCGGGCATCTTCAGGTGCACCAGGTGCTCCAGGATGGCCTTGGAGAGTGCATCTGCTCCTTTGCTCCGCGCAGCCTGAAGCCTCGTTCCGGTGTCGTCCAACGCCGTCCGCAGCGCCTCGATCTCCTTTTCGAGCACCGCCCTTTCTTGCATCTGTTGGCGCGCTTCCTCCAGCTGGGACGCCATGGCGGCATGCCGCTCCTCGAGTTCGTCGAGGTCGGCCGCCCGGTGCTTGTCCAGCAGGCGGTTGATGCGGTTGCGGTCCGCCTCGGCAGCAGCCATGGCTGCGGGGTCCATGTCGATGCCTTCAGCGGCATTTTCCGCCTCTGCGGCGGCGTCCTCCAGTTCGATGCGGCAGGACCGGATGCGTTCGGCGAGCGCCGCTGCACCCTGAAACAGCGGGGACACTTTTTCCAGCGCCTGCTCCGCCGAGCGCAACCGCGAAAGGACATCGCCTTCCGTGCCTTGGATGATGTCGGCTGCCACGCCCAGCGCGTGCTGGATGTCCTTAGCGTGGGCGAGCCGGTCGAGGCGGGCATCAAGGTCGCGGAGGTTGGGGTCGTGGAAGTCCACGTCCGCCAGTTCTTCCAATTGGAAGCGTAGATAGTCTTCGTCAGCCTGCGGCATGCCCGTCATGCCCGAGAGGTCCCTGAGCCGCTTGCACGCGGCATGCCAGGCAGCATATCGGCTTTGCCATTCAACGGCCATGACACCGGCTTCTGCATCAAATCGGTCGATGGCGTTCAGCAATCCCTCGGATCCGTGCAGGCGCTGCCCATCCTGCTGACCGTGCAGGTCAACGAGCAAGGGGGCCAGGCTCTTGAGCAGGTTCAACTTGACGGGTTCGTCGTTGATGAAGGCACGTGAGCGACCACCGGGTGCAATGGTGCGCCGGATGATGCAGTCCCCGCCATCGTCCCAATCACCGATCATTTCCCGAGCTGCGGGGGAGAGCGAGAACTCCGCCTCCACGATGCACTTCTCCTGCTGGAAGGGGGCTGTGCCGTCGGCGCGGTCCCCGAGGATGAGACCCAGCGCCCCCAGCAGGATGGACTTGCCGCTGCCGGTTTCCCCGGTGAGCACCGTCCAGCCCGATTCGCAATCCCACTCGATGGACTCGATGAGGGCGTAGTGGCGGATCGACAGCCTGCGCAGCATCAGCCGAGGCCTTGGTCGTAAACGGGGATGTTGCCCGGATCGATCAACTTCAGGACGGGCAGCAGACGGGCCCGTTCACCTTCGGCGGCCTGACCGAACATCTTCACGATTTCGTCCTTCTTGGCTTGGAAGAAGGTCTGGAGGTTGTAGTTGGCAGGTCGGATGCGGTGAACGTTGCGCAGTGCGATCAGCGCATCGGACATGGACTGGCGGGCGATGGCAGGGTCCTCATAGGCTTTGTCGAGGCCCAAACGATGGTACTCGTAGTAGCAGCGGCGCAAGGGGCGGAAGGTCTGGCTCAAGATGTTGTCGATGAGCGCGTACCGGGATTGCTTGCCATCCGAGGCGCTCCATCCGGCGGGCGGGGAGGAGAGGCCCTGGGCGTTGGTGACCACGGTCTGCGCCTGTGTGTAGAGGTTGGTTCCACCTTCCAGCGAGAAGGTGTCGTAATCCATGGCCAGGATCATGTAGGCGTAGAAGGCGAGTACACTGGTGAGGTTGTCGCGGAACTGGTCCTGGCTGTATTGCAGGAGTGTGCCCGGTGCGTAGGTGAAGTCGAAATCGTTGTCGTTGACCAGGAGCACCGGGGCGTTGTAGTCGCTGTTGTAGGTCGGACGGCTGCTTTGCACCTGTATGGTGCCCTCGAAGTTCGTCTGCGAATTGGCCTTGTTGATCGTGATCTGCATGGTGCAGGTGATCCGCTCTTCCAGCGTGAACTCATCGGTGGTCCACCGGCGCCCGCTCATGAACTCGGTGATGGCCGTTTCGAGCTGCTCGAAGACGGAAGCCTCCACATTGTTGATGGTCGGTGCGATGACACTGACCTGGCAATCCAGTTCCTGGGCAGAGAGCGGCTGCGAGACGCAGTTCAGGGCCATTACTGCACAAAAGGCCCATCGAATAAAGGTGTTGTTGGGGAGGGTCACGCGCTGCATGGGGTCATTCATCGTTCTGTCCAGGAGAGTGGGGGGAGCGCTGAAGCAGTTGAGCCTGAATGACGTCAGCCAGATCCTTTGCCACTTCCTCCTTGGACTTCAATTCAAAACTATCAATCCTGTCCGCTCCGTGAACGAAGTCGACCCGGTTTGTGGTATGTCCGAAGCCCGCCCCTTTGTCGGTGATGGAATTCAGGACGACGAGGTCGCACTGTTTCGCATCGCGTTTGCGGATGGCGGCTTCGCGTCCATCACCGTGGGCGAGGGCGAATCCGACCTTGTAGCAGCCTTCCGGGGCAGCCGCATTGAGCCCGGCCAGGATGTCGGGGTTGGGAACCAGACGAATGGCATCGGGCAACGAAGCTTTCGAGGCTTTGCCGTCGAAGGGCTGTTCCGGCCGGACGTCTGCAACAGCTGCGGCGCCAATGATGGTGTCGGGCGGGATGTCCTTCATGGCGGATTCCGCAGCCTGCTGCATTTCGATGGCGGTGCCGACCTCGATGCGGCGAATGCCCGGATGGTCTGTCGGGATGTCTGAAGGGCCGGTGATGAAGTCTACCGTCATGCCGCGGTGGGCGAGTTCCATGGCGATGGCTGAGCCTTGCCTTCCTGAGGACCGGTTGCCGATGAAGCGGACGGCATCGATGGGCTCCTCGGTAGGCCCGGATGTCATGAGGGCGTGGTAGCCGAGCAGCGGGCACTGCGATTGGAACCACTCGACCAGCTCCTCGCGGATGCG